>CAUQNY010000069.1:0-10631 GCA_963519425.1 uncultured Capnocytophaga sp. | reverse complement strand
TATCAAAAGGCAATAAGTATTTTTCATAAGAAGTAATCGCAATTTTATTGCCATTACTATAGTATTTTTTTACTAAATACACTTTTTTACCTTCTATTTTCAAACTGAAGTCTTCATAGAAAGTAATTATAGGACCTGCATAGCTTTTAGCAAGAGATCCTAACAAGACTAATAAAAAAAAGATTCTTTTCATTTTTGAACAGGTATTTTAATAATACGTAATACTCCTTGTATTGTGCCGTACGCAATGGGAAGATGAAAGCATCATTCTTAATTTGTCGATTTGTCAATTATGGGGCAAAGGTAGTGATAATTCATCAATTAGCAATATTTTTATTACTTTTGCATTTTATTTAAGTGTTATGAATCCCCCTATTGCCGATTCTTTAATTTTAGGAAGACAACTGAGTTGCCCCGAAGGAGCCCTTGCTCAAGAGGTAGGCGACTACATTTTTGCTTCTAACCAAAATATGATATACCAAACTATCAATAGAATTTTGGTTTCTCCTAATAGCCGCATTTTGGAGGCAGGATTTGGCAATGCAAAACACCTTCCTTACCTTTTCCAAAAAACAAATCCTCTACACTACACGGGAATAGAACGCTCTGCTGCAATGATTGCTGAGGCAGAGGAAAGTTACTCTGAACTATCTGCAGAAGGAAAAACGCTTTTCTTAAAAACAGACAATGAGAGTCTTCCTCCCCTACCCTTGTGCTCTTTTGAAGCTTTCTTTTCGGTCAATACTTACTACTTCATTGAAGATCTTCAAGAGTATTTCAGCAAATTGCATTCTTTGCTGACTGTACGGGGACAAGTTGTCTTGGGGTACATCGACAAGGAGTTTGGAATGTCTATGCCCTTTGCACGGGAAGTTTTTAAGTTTAGGAGCAATCAAGAACTAGAAGATATTCTTCTATCTGCTGGTTTTACAAGCGTTAGTATCAGCTCTTTCAGTGAAGAAATTGTAGGTAAGGGGGGCAGAAAGTTCAGAAGACCTTTTCACATAGCTATGGCCAGCAAATAGCAATAGGAATGCAAGACTGCTCCCCCTACCCTTCTATTTAGCTATTTTTTCAGTTTACTTTTAACCTTAGCAAACTCTTTTTTAGCTTTTTCTAACTGCTTCGTAAAAGCTTCATTGGCGTGCAAACGGGCTACTACTGCACTTGCTACCAATCTTCCTGCATCGACATCGCTCTGAAAATGATAGCCACAAATGACTCTACTTTGACCAATTTCGTATCCTCGCTTTAAAATCTCGTCTTGTCGGTCTACATTGATTTCAGCCAATACCAAAGCTGTTGCCCATCCGATAGCTGTATGCCCTGAGGGATAAGAGCCATTAGTGGAAAGCCCCTGCTGCTGTTCGGTATTGCAGGTATCTTCTTTGTAAAAAGAAAATGGACGCGTACGCATATAATGTTCCTTTGCTGCACGTGTAGACAAATCGCCAGCATCTTCTCTAAAATGATCCATTAGGCGATAAATTTCAGGTGTTGTTTCTTTTGAGATTGTCATTCCAAAAGCCTCTGAGAATGATTTAGCAACACCATCGCCATAAAGACGCGCATCGGAGACTGCTTGGTCTCCACGAGGTGTATTTCGCTGCATCTCTCCCCAGCGATACTGTGCTTCGTCGTTGAGAAAGAGAATACTTCCAGGAGCAGGTGGCGGAGGCAGTAATTTCAAGCTATTAGGCACTTCCTCAATTTTCAGATAATAATTACTTTCTGTTTCATCTGCTTGTGCAAATAGAGCAAAAGGGGCTAAGCAGAGCAAACCCACGCAAATAAGATGTTTTTTCATACAAATTACGTTTTTATGGTTAAAAAATCGCCGACAAAAGTAATCATAAAAGGTTAAGATTGCAAATTTTTCTGTAAAAAATAAATTGTTCCACGTGGAACATTAGAAGGGATTACTTTGTAAAAGAAGTGAAATCAGAAAGAGTTCTTAAATCAAAGCGAGCGTAAAGCGTAAAAAACTAAGATTGATATTCTAGAAAAGTATTCTTGTCAGCTTTTAGGAAGGAGCATTTTACACGAGAGAAAGATAGTTTTCTAGACTTATATTATAAAAGCATAATGAATTGTAAAGCTAAGATTATACACAAGAAGCAGAAGAACAGGCGTATAAAGCTTTATGCAATCAAGTAAGAAAGATGAATAGATTAGTTAATTAGTGAAATATTAGTATCTTTGCTATCAATTATTTTTTGCTTATAAAAGAATGAAACGATTTATAGTAAATAGATATTTTGTTCCGAAAGGATTTTCAGGCATTACCCTTTATCCTTTCGTATTCACTAACAAGGATAACCATCTTAATGATGCTCGTTTTGTTAATCACGAACGTATACACCTTATACAACAAAGAGAGCTATTAGTTATCTTCTTCTATCTGTGGTATGTTATTGATTTTCTAATCAAACTACTGAAATACAGAGATAAAAATATTGCCTACCAGCAGAATATTTTCGAGAGAGAAGCCTATCAAAATGACCATAACCAAGAGTATCTAGCAGAGCGGAAACCTTTTGCTTTCCTAAGAGGTAAGTAACAAAGATAGAAATTGTTCCACGTGGAACATTTCGAGTTCAAAATAATTCAGGTAGTAAATAGAGGTAAGATACTGAGAATGATTAACTATATACTAACAGAATAGGCTTTATGTAAAGAAAATCAGGGTATTGACTTCTTATCAGATTCAAAAGAAGTTTTCATTAACTTCTTTTCTAAGCTAACAAAAGAGTAGTTAAAGAAGTAGAAAGATATTTTAAGAATGTCTATTAATATTTAGAAAAATAGTATTTTTTTCCATTTTGAAGCTTAAAAATGTAAAACTAACTTTTTCAAAAAATACGGTTCTTCTTCACTACGTCTCCACTATGTGTTCGCATTTCCTCCACTATGAGGTGTCTAGAAAAATTTGCTATTTCGACAATTAGTAATTATCTTTGCGTTTCATTTCATTTAACCTTATTGGTTTCTACCTATTCAAATTATGACAATCAAAGACCACAGTGTATCTAAAGAAACATTTAAATTGCTATTTGATAGTGATTTACAATTATATCGGACTACTCCCCTACCCACTGATTTAGGCAAATACTATGAAAGTGAGGTGTATATCTCGCATACGGATAGCCATAAAAGTCTGTCGGACAAACTTTACCAATGGGTGAAAAAATACAATCTGAAGCACAAAATAAGGCTTGTGAAGCTGTACAAAGAAAAGAATATCCATCTGTTGGACATAGGTGCTGGCACAGGGGATTTTGTACGTACCGCTAAAGAATATGCTGGTTGGGAGGCTATGGGAATAGAACCTAATGAGAAAGCACGCAGGAAAGCACAGGAAAAAGGACTGAGTATGCAAGAGAATTTTGATGAGCTTCTACCCCACTCTTTTGATGTAATTACAATGTGGCACGTACTGGAACACGTACCTGATGTAGCAAAAGAAATACAGATTATCAGTAAGTTACTCAAAAAAGATGGAGTAGTAGTTATAGCTGTACCCAACTACAAATCGTGGGATGCCCGACATTACGGGAAATATTGGGCTGCTTATGATGTACCAAGACACCTTTGGCATTTTTCTAAAGAGAGCATTAAAAAACTTTTCGCTGCAGAAGGCTTTAAACTGATTGACACCCACCCAATGCTGTTTGATGCATTTTATGTGAGTTTGCTTTCTGAGCAATACAAAACTGGAAAAGCTTCTCTGGTGAAAGGATTTTTGAATGGTTTGCGTTCTAACTACTACGGATGGCGCAAAGGAGAGTATTCTTCTCAGATTTATATTTTAGTGAGGAGCTAAGTCAGTTTTTTAGGGGTTAGATATGCTTTTTTAGGGTTAAAAATAGTAAAAATTAAAATAAGACGTTTTAAGAACACTTCTCGTTAGTTACCTTACACTTATATTACTTTTCAAAAATAACGCCTAAAACAAGCTGTAATGAGGTTACTTTTAATAAGAGATACCTATATAAATATATTTTTAAGATAAATAAATTTTATATTACATTCAAGTAGTAAAAGGTTTCACGTGGAACATTCTTTACTTATAATTTTATAAGTAATAAACTGTTCATTGCTTCTTCATTAGGAAGAGGAATTATTATCTTTAAGTTTTGAGAAGAGGAATCAATATGATTGATTTTATTCTTTTTTGATAAAATAGAAGAGAGGTTTAAGACAAAATTTACAAGATAGTTTATTTTCAAATTAGAAGCATTTAGCTGAATAAAAAAAGCCATTAGAAGAGTTCCTCACTGATAGCATTAAGTAAAATAGAAAAGAGGTTTATTTTCTATAAGAAAAACACTCTGAAGGGTGCTTTTTTCATTCTGAAAAAGTCAAAACTTAAAATAAAGCGTTTTTAAGATACTTCTATACAATTACCTTGTAGTTATATCACTTATAAAAAATAATCTCTTAAAAAGGCTGTATTGGAGTCAATTTTAATAAAGAGAATTGATTAATTATATTTAAATCATAAATAAGAATTATATATAGAAAAAGAGATAGTTCAGGTAAAGAGGTGAAAAGAAAAACAAAAAATATTTCTTTTAGATGCAAAACTTTCTTACTTTTGCTGCCTCAATCAAATTTAAGTTTACATAGAATGAAAAGACTCATATTCGCAGGGATAGTCCTGCTCTCTCTTAGTGCTTGTACAGACAAAGTAGCCTTTGTAGACAACGCTAAGCTATTGGATGCGTACAAAGAAAAAAAAGACATCAAAGCTAAATTGGACAAAGATGTAATCTCTTACCAGAAAAAACGAGATAGTATCTCGCAAGCATTTCTTGCCGAACATCAAGCTTTTGAAAATGAAGTTAAAAATCTTCCTACAAACGTTGCTAGAAAAAGATACAACGAGCTGATACAAAAGAAAGAAATCTTAGAAAAGCACTTGCTGGAACAAGAACAAAATATCCAAGCTGAAACTCAAAGGCAATTGGATTCTCTCATCAACAAGGTGAAGAAGAACATCAGAGCGTATGGAAAGAAGAAAGGATATACTTTTATCCTTGGTGCTAATGATGCAGGAAGCATTCTGTATGGAACTGAAAATAGAGATATTACCAAAGAAGTATCGGAATATCTCAACCAAGAATACGAAAAGGAAGGGAAGAAGTAAAAGTATGAAAGGTAACAGGCGCTTTGTACTTGTTACCTTTTAATTGTTTGTTAGCTCAATAAGATGTGGAAAGAAGGCTTGGAGTATGAGGAAAACACCAAAAAACAATAGAATGATGCTGATAGCCCTCTTAATTTTATAGATGTGAAAAGCGGTAAGTCTGTTTTTTAGTTTCTTGGCTATCAGTATTTTAATAAGATCTATGCCAAAGTAAACTAAGATTATGGAAGTAAAAAATACTAATATCCTATTGGCATTCATATCTAACTTAGGCCCAAAAACAATGATGATGCCCAACCAGAAACCCAAGACGCCTATGTTGATGAAATTTAGCAGAAAACCTTTGATGAAGAGTGCAGTGTAATTCACCTTTTCTGGAACTACCAAGTGAGCATTTTCCTTGTTGTCCATCACTTTTTTAAAGTCTTTTTTGAGTTTTATGAAGGAAATAAGTCCGTAGGCCATCATTATGAGTCCACCAGTGAAGAAGAGCTTTGGATCGTCTTTGATTTCAGTGAGCAGACTGTTGGTGGTAAAGTATACAAACAGAATGAATAAAGCATCGGCCACCACTACTCCAATATCAAAAGCCATTGCAGCCCTGAAGCCTTTGGTGATGGCTGTTTCCAACAACACAAAGAATACGGGGCCTATGGTAAAAGCAAGCAATAACCCTAAAGGTACTGCAAGGAGTATATCTGCAAACATTTTTATTTCTGCCTATTGAGCTTAATATCGTACAAAGATACTAAAAAAGTACCTACCTGCCAAAAATAAGGGGAGAAGTTTTTATTACTTCTCCCCTACTTTATTGAAATTCAGGTACTAGTTATTAACTATTTGCTTTTAGTTCAAAAGCTTTACAAAGCATAGTGTCCTATTGCTTTCCTTCTATTCTACAAGTTCAAAATCTAATTGTTTCTTCATTAGGTCGGTATTTTTTACGCGTATAAGCACTTCATCACCGAGTTGGTAAGTTCTTCCTGTAGCCTTGCCTACAAGGGCGTATTGCTGTTCATCGAAAGTGTAATAATCGTCCTTGATGTCGCGAGCACGTACCAAACCTTCGCATTTGTTCACTGTAATTTCTACGTAGATACCCCACTCGGTTACTCCTGAAATGACTCCTGCAAAATGCTGGTTCTTATGATTTTCCATATACTTCACTTGCATGTACTTGATAGAATCGCGCTCAGCTGAAGCTGCCAAGCTCTCCATTTGAGAGGAATGCTTACACTTGCCTTCGTAGTCAGCTTCATTTTGAGAAGGAGCACCTTGCAAATACAATTCCAACAAGCGGTGCACCATTATGTCTGGATAACGACGTATGGGCGAAGTAAAATGTGTATAATCGTCAAAAGCCAATCCGTAATGCCCTATGTTCTTAGTAGAATAAGACGCTTTAGCCATTGACCTAATAGCTAAGGTGTCTACTAAGTTCTGTTCTTTCTTACCTTTAACTTCTTCTAAAAGAGAGTTCAAAGAATGGGTAATAGTCTGCTTGTTGTTCAAGTTTATCGAATAACCAAACCTACCTATCACTCCATTGAGTTGTTGGAGCTTATCAGCATCAGGCTCATCGTGAATTCGGTAAACGAAAGTCTTCTTCAGTTTGCTGACGTATTCTGCTACCTTCTTATTAGCCAGAAGCATAAACTCCTCAATAAGCTTATTAGCTTCCTTGCTTTCTTTAAAATAAACCCCTGTCGGATTGTCGTTTTCGTCCAGCTGAAACTTAACTTCTATCTTATCGAACGAAATAGCTCCTAAGCGCATTCGCTTGTCGCGCAATTTCTTAGCTAAGGTGTTAAGTGTAAGAATAGCTTCTACTACTTCTGGAGAGACAGCTCTGTCTTCATCGGTAATAGAAGTTTCAGCGGGAATTGTGTACTCCTCCCCTACTTGGGCTTCTTCTATCACAGCTTGAGCTTCTTCATATGCAAAGCGAAAAGCTGAGTGAGTAACGGTACGACCTATCCAAGTATTGAGTACTTCTGCCTTGCTATTCATCTCAAAAACAGCCGAAAAAGTATACTTATCTTCCTTAGGGCGCAAAGAACAAGCATAGTTGCAGAGTATTTCAGGCAACATAGGCACTACCCTATCTACCAAGTATACAGAAGTAGCACGGTTATAAGCTTCTTCGTCTAATATACTGCCTTCTTTAACATAGTGAGAAACATCGGCAATATGTACTCCTATCTCGTAGTTTCCATTCTCCAAACATCTGAAAGACAAGGCATCGTCAAAGTCTTTAGCATCGCGAGGGTCAATAGTAAAAGTAAGTGTGCTTCGCATATCGCGCCTACGAGCTATCTCATCGTCAGTAATAGTAAGGTCTAACTGTTTAGCAAAAGCTTCTACCTCTACAGGGTAGGTATAGGGCAAACCGTATTCTGCCAAGATAGAGTGCATCTCAGTTGATTGTTCCCCTGGGCGTCCCAATACTTGTTCTACCACTGCTACAGGCGAATTATTTTTGTCCTTCCAATCTTCTATACGTACCACCACACGGTCGCCATCTTGTGCTCCAGCAAGTTTATCTTTAAACACAAAAAAGTCTGTATACATACGGGGGTCAGTAGGAACTACAAAAGCAAAATTCTTATGAAGCTGCACTGTACCTACAAATCGTTCCTTTTTGCGTTCAATAATCTTAGTAATCTCGCCTTCCATCTTAGCCCGCTGGCGGAATCTAGAAAACACATATACTTCTACCTTATCCCCGTGAAGTGCTTTGTTCAAAAAGTTAGAAGGAATGAAAATATCATTCTCCAAATCTTCTACTACTACATAACCATTGCCACGAGAGTTTACTTCCAGAGTACCCACGTAATAGTGCTGTACAGCGATAGCTTTATACTTTCCTTGGTCTACCTCTACAATGCGCTTACTTTCTTTCAGTTGAGTAAGTTGTTTAACAAGCAACTCTCGTCTGGGGGCTTCAGTAATGTGCAACTTAGCAGCTATCTGTTTGTAGTTAAAACTTTCTTCAGGGTGCTCTTGGAGGACAGAGAAAATAGCCTTGATGAGCTCTTGCTTGTTGCGTTTGGCCAAACTCCTATTCTTTTTAGGTTTTCCTGTCTTGCCTTGCTTATTGTTTTTGTTTGTCTTTTTCATAGTGATGAGTCTTTAGTTGTTTTTCATTAGTACTGTACAGGCAATGCATTTCTAATTGCAAAGGTACGTTTTTTTTGAGTTATCAACAATCATTCATAAAAAATAAAAAAATCTTTTTTAAAAAAAGAAAAGGGCTATTATTATAACGCTGTTCATAAGGAGGATATTTTTTATGCCTAAAAGTTGCTTTTTCGAGTTATAGATACTTGTTAAATACTTATCAACATTTCCTTACCTTTTAAGAGATTTAAAATGATAGCTTTACGATTTTTGTTAATAACCTCTCTGCAACCTATTCACAGATTTTTGTCAATAAGTTTTAGCAACTTTCTTGTTGATAAGTGCTGACAAGAGGGTGGATATTTATCTAAAAAATAAATTTGCTTTTCTCAGAAACTTATCCATATATACAGAAAACCGAAATGAGCAAGCATTTATAAAAAAAGTAGTGATGAACTTATTCACAGTCCAAAGCAGAGAAATGAACAAGTTTTGAAAAGGAGTTTATCTCCCTTAAAAAGTAAAAATTGCGTGATTTATCATAAATCACGCAATTTTTACTATATTTGCACTTTAAAGTTATAGTAACAATGATAGAAACACCTCCTCCTTTTATACTTGACCTTAATACTTATTCGTTTATAAACCCTTTGTTATCAGAAGGGTTTATGCAAAAAATACAAAATGACTACTTATATTGGTCAGATGTAAAGTACAAAAAAACTAAAAGTGCTTCTCCCGAACAATTATGGCAAGCGGTGAAACTATACCGCCGCTTGAATGAGCGTATGTTGCAATTTGGTAAATACCATTTCAGATATGTACTTACTGATTATATACAGCAAGCGCTACATACATTTGATATGCATATAGGCGGAACTCTGACTAGTAATATGGGTATTGCCGAGGTAGATACTCATAAGTTTATGATAAGTTCTATTATTGAAGAGTCTATCGCAAGTAGCCAGATGGAAGGAGCTAATACCACACGAAAAAAGGCTAAAGAGATGATTCAGAAAGGTGCAAAACCTAAAAGTAAATCAGAACAGATGATTATAAATAACTATAACACTATCCGCCATATAGTCGAACACAAGAATGAACCTCTTACTCCTGAAAGTCTACTGTATATTCATCAGCTTATTGCTTATAAAACCCTCGACTTACCAAAAGAAGAAGGTGCTTTTAGAACCCATAATGATATTTATGTTGTCGATTTTACCAATAGCGAAGTAGTACATACTCCTCCTGAGGCAGCTGAAATACCCGAACTTATAGAGCAACTCTGTACTTTTTTTAATACCAATACACATAATTTTATACACCCACTTATTAAAGCTTGTGTATTACATTTTATGATAGCTTTTATACATCCTTTTGCCGATGGTAATGGGCGTACAGCTAGAGCTGTATTTTATTGGTATATGTTAAAATCAGGCTATTGGCTTACCGAATACCTCTCTATCTCTCGTATCATAAAAGAAAGTAAAAAACAGTATGAAAAAGCATTTCTGTACACTGAAACCGATGATAATGACCTTAGCTATTTTATCACTTACCAACTAAAGGCTATGGATAAAGCTTTTGAGGCACTCAAAACTTATATTAACAGAAAACAAAAAGAGATATTTCAGGCCTCACAGTTTATGAAAATATCTGGGGTAAACGACCGTATGGCGCAAATCATCAAAATCATTTACGACGATCCAGAACGTGTACTTAGTATCAAAGAGATAGAAAATCGTTTTCTTATCTCTAACCATACTGCCCGCACCGACCTTAAACAATTAGTTGATTTAGGTTTTTTAGAAATCATTCCCGTAAATAAAAAGAAACAGAGCTATATAAAATCAGCTTCTTTTTACGAATTATTAAAAACAAGATTGCGTGATTTATCATAAATCACGCAATTTTTAGTTAATCATCAAATCGCCAAATCATCACATCGTCTCATCGCCAAAACACCCTATTCATCACCTCTCCTGTCTGCAAATTCAAAAACTCTTGGTTAGTAGTAGGGCTCTCCAAACCACCTAAGTTAGGCAGCCACTTCCCAGTCTTGATATAGTCCAAGCAGCTGAGCACTTCAGGACATTGGCGTTGTACTTGCTTCATATTCAAACCCGTGTAGAGAGCGGTCTTTAGCTGTTTGCATTTGGCAGTAAAGATAAGCGAGAGCAACCTCTCTACCTGCCACTCGCCCCCCATAAAAAGCACACAGCTGATAGTATCTTCATAACGATCTAAGAGTTTTTCTAATAGTTCATTGCTGAGCACACAACCACTATTGCCATCCCAAAGATATTCAGAATGGCAACCCTCGCAAGCCAACGGACACCCTGTGATAGTAAAGCACAGGGAT
>CAUQNY010000068.1:0-11106 GCA_963519425.1 uncultured Capnocytophaga sp. | reverse complement strand
ATCCTTCACTAATCCTTCACTAATCCTTCACTAATCCTTCACTAATCCTTCACTAATCCTTCACTACATTCCCAAGGTAGCAACAAAAGCCCCCAAGTGATGAAAAAGAGAAAATTCAACTATTCCTCCACTGTTTCCTCTTCTTCCTCAAAAAAGCTAAACACAGTACCTCCATACCTCTTTTCTTGATAAAAATAAGGTAGTTCAGAAAGGTCTGTGCGAGAAGAGTGTTCTATGACAAGCATCCCCCCGCCAGCGAGCAATTGTCTATCGAAAACTGACTGAACGATAGCCTCAAACTTCTCTTGTAGAAGGTCGTATGGCGGGTCGGCAAAGATGAGGTCAAACTGCTGACAAGTGCGTTTTAGATACTCAATAGCATCGGCCTTAATTGCTGTAATTGGATACTCTAACTCTCGGGCTGTCTTCTGAATAAACTGTACACAACCACTATGGTTATCAATAGCTAGCACAGCAGAACAACCACGGCTAGCAAACTCATAGCTAATATTCCCCGTACCTGCAAAAAGCTCAAGTACGTTCAAATCTTCAAAATAGTAATGATTGTTGAGGATATTAAAAAGAGCTTCCTTAGCAAAGTCAGTAGTAGGGCGCACCGGAAGTTTAGTTGGAGCCACAAGCTGTTTGCCTTTATTTTTTCCTGAAATAATTCGCATTTGTCTTTATATATTTAAGAGCGGCAAAGATAGTAAAAAAATACGAATCAACATAAAAGGCTTGTAGTTTCAATAAAAAGTCGTACTTTTACACCCTCAAAACTAAACTATCACTTTATGATTGCTTTAAATTTTATTTGGAACTCCAACGAAATAGTAACTACTATTCTAGGGTATCCTATTCGCTATTACAGTTTGATGTTTGTGGCTGCCTTTAGCTTAGGGTGGTACCTGACCAAAAAAATTTACTTAAACGATGGAAAAACAGAAGAACAATTAGACTCTCTGTTTGTGTACACAGTCATTGCAACTCTTGTAGGGGCACGCTTAGGCGACTGTTTTTTCTACAATTGGGATTACTATCAAAACCATTTGCTCGAAATCTTCCTACCATTCAGAGAGAAACCCGAAGGAGGTTGGGAATTAACTGGTTTTTCAGGCTTAGCAAGCCATGGGGCAGCTATAGGTATCATAATAGCTATGATTTTATATGTACGAAAATACAAAGATATCAAGCTCTCTTGGATATTAGACCGTGTAGTAATACCTATTACTATAGGAGGAATGTTTGTGCGTTTTGGTAACTTCTTTAACTCTGAAATCAACGGTAAGATAGTAAGCGACAGCTTTCCTTTAGGGGTAAAATTTGTTCAAGGAGGAGCACTACCTGCCCAACAAGCAATGGAGATTACTCAGCAAACCAGTCCACAAATAGCTTATGAACTCATAGCGCGCGACCCACACTTTGCCGATGTATTGAGATCGATTCCATACCAACACCCTGCGCAGCTCTACGAGGCTTTTGGCTATTTCTGTCTGTTTTGGGTATTGTGGTATGTATACTGGAAAACTAACAAAAAGGAACAACCTTATTTTATATTTGGACTTTTCTTAGTTGCTTTATGGAGCATACGCTTCGGTGTAGAATTTGTGAAAGAAAGTCAAGGAGGATTTGAAAGCACACTGGGACTACTCTCTACAGGACAGTGGCTGAGTCTGCCATTCATCTTAGCTGGGTTCTACTTGTTGTTTAGAAAAAGAGTCTCAAAAATTTAATACTTAACAGCACATTTCTTGTAATTATACCTAATAATAAACAGTGAACATAGAAGTTTTCAAAAACAGAAAAGGAGCTCAAAAAGTTGAGGACATTTCTAATGAAGTACTTTCTCTATTAAATACAGGGAGTATTGAAACAGTGAACCTTACCGAATGGTTGGCTATAGACCATTCACAGCTCATAAAATCTGTTTTGCCTACTTTAGGTATTGATAAAAATATCATTGAAGAATTGGTTTGTCAAATCAATCATCAAAAGAAACCTTCTACGATGAATACTATTAGACTTATAGGAGCATTGCTATATGAGAAATATGCAAATACCAACCTATATGAGCCCTTATTTGAGCAACTCAGCACTCATTTATCTGATTCTGTAAGCTGTTATACTTGCTATTTAGTTGCTTTGCATACTTACCCTCTAGAAGATAAGTTACAAAAATTAAAACCCTTAGTAGCCGATAATCATTTCGGTGTTCGTGAGGTAATCTGTATGGCATTGCGGCCTGAAATGAGCAAGTATTTAGACTTTTCAATTGATTTCCTTTCCGATTGGGCAGAAAGCGAGGATGAAAATATACGTAGATTTAGTACAGAAGTCTTGCGCCCTAGGGGTGTTTGGTGTGCTCATATAGACGCCTTAAAGGAAAAACCTGAACAGTATTTACCTATATTAGAAAAATTAAAGTCTGATAATAGTAAATATGTACAAGATAGTGTAGGAAATTGGCTAAATGATGCCAGCAAAACCTGTCCTGATTTTGTAAGAGCACTATGTAAACGTTGGGAAAATGAAAGTCCTACCAAAGAAACAAAGTATATTGTAAAAAAGGCACTGAGAACTCTTACCTCTAAATTATAATAACTTATTTTTTACCAAACGCCCCGAGAAGAACTTATATATTTGTAGTACCAAATAATAGGGAAGAAATTAAAAAAAAAATTAATATAATCAATTATTAGCTCATCATAATTCAAAATTTAAACTTAGTAAAAATGAACTTTTTTAGAAAAAACTTTGTAGTACTAGCTATAATATTAGTAGGAGTAGCTGCAGTCTCTTTAGTATTACCTTACTTTTTTAATACAGAAAAAGAAGCAGAACGCATTATAGAAATCGCTCCCGAAGATATAGTATTTAATAAAGATGCAGAAGCATTCATCTACAAGAACGATAGTATTTTGCAAAAGATAGATGTACAATTTGCTCAAACAGAAGAACAGCGCGCTGTAGGTCTGATGTACCGATCAACAATGGAAGAACACCAAGGTATGTGGTTTATCTTTGAAGAAGAAGCTCCAAGATCTTTCTATATGAGGAACACAGAATTTCCTCTAGATATTATCTACCTAAACAAGGATAGAAAAGTAGTAAGCATCGCTAAAAATGCGCGCCCTTACGACGAAACTTCTCTTCCTTCTGAAAAACCTGCTATGTATGTGTTAGAAATCAACGGAGGATTGGCCGATAAGTGGGGAATTGATAAAGGAGATCGGGTAGAAATTAGCAAATAAGCAAAATTTGAAAAATTACAATGGAAGAGCACGTAATATTAGTAGATGAGCAAGACAATGCTATAGGGGTAATGCCCAAGATGGAAGCACATGAAAAGGCTGTGCTGCATAGGGCTTTCTCTGTATTTGTACTCAACAAAAAAGGAGAAATTATGCTACAACAAAGAGCAGCCAACAAATACCACTCACCTAAACTATGGACCAACACCTGCTGTAGTCATCCTCGCGACGGAGAAACTACTGTAGAAGCAGGAAAACGCCGACTACAAGAAGAAATGGGGTTCAGCACTGAGCTTACTGACGTAATGAGTTTTATCTATAAAGCACCTTTTGATAATGGACTCACCGAACACGAGCTCGACCATATTTTGATAGGTTATTATGAAGCCCCCCCCACTATTAACCCAGACGAAGTAGCAGACTGGCGATGGGCTTTGCCAGAAGATATCAGAAAAGACATAGCAGCCCATCCTGAACAATATACCGAATGGTTTAAGATTATCTTTGAAAAATACAAGGAGAAATTAGGCAACTAGTCTATTTGACAATTTGTTAATGAAAAAATGCTGGTTGATAGAATATCAACCAGCATTTTTTATTACTTCTTCTTGTTCTGATATTTAAAATAGTAAGCCAACATCTTATAATAGAGTTTAGCAGCTAAGAAAGCAGTAGGCTTTGCTTGCTGACTATCCATCAGCTCTACTATGTCAAAAGCTACAACATTGCACTTTTTGAAGACTTTTCGCAATAGTTTAAGTGTAGGATACCATTGCAGTCCTCCTGGTTCTGGAGTACCTGTAGAGGGCGCGATAGCTGGGTCAAAAGCATCTAAGTCAATAGTAATATACACATTCCCTGATACTTTATCCAAAACATCATCTATCCATTTCTTGTTCTTAGCAATTTCGTGAGCGAAAAACACCCTACCTTTAGGAAGGTATTGTTTTTCTTCAGCATCCATTGAACGAATACCTACTTGCACTAACTTGTGCTTTTGGTTTGCCTCAAATACCGCACAAGCATGATTAGAAGTAGAACCGTGATACTCAGGGCGCAAATCAGTATGGGCATCAAGTTGTAGCACTGTCAGCTTCTCATACTGCTCGCCTACTGCACGTATAGAACCAATAGAAACTGAATGTTCGCCTCCAAAAAGAGTAAAGAGTTTCCTTTCATTTTTGAGTAGTTCTTTAGTCTTTTGATATACTGCCTCAGTCATAGCCTCTGGAGAGCTGTTTTCAGCTACTTCCCCAGCTAAATAGACACCGTTTAGGTAAGGTTCAGTGTCAGTTTCAATATCATAAAGCTCCATATTCTCTGAAGCGTCTAAAAATAGTTCAGGCCCCTTGTCAGCACCTTTGCCCCAAGTTGAAGTACCATCATAAGGTACTGTTAATAACATCACTTTGGCGTTTTCCAGTGTTGCATTTTCTTCTGGAATACCTGCATAAGTTCTTTTCATTGGTTTAATACATTTAATAATCGCGCAAAGGTAATAAAAAAAATCCTAAGTATCAAACCTAGGATTTTTTAACGCACAACACTACTAAGATTATAGGTCTATCGCAATCGGTCTGCCGATTTTACAAGCTTCTCGTCCTGCCCAATAGCCTTATTGGCTAAAAACAAAAAAACGATAGAAAGCACAGGTACAAAGAGCCCAACACCTTTCTCAGAAATAAAACTTTCTCCAGATGCGCTTAGCATTCGATAGGCAAATATTCCTAATAAAGTAAGATTTATAAGTATGTTCAGCCAATTAAGTCTTTGCTGAACAATTCTTTTCTTATATTTTAAA
This sequence comes from uncultured Capnocytophaga sp., assembly GCA_963519425.1. Taxonomy (GTDB): domain Bacteria; phylum Bacteroidota; class Bacteroidia; order Flavobacteriales; family Flavobacteriaceae; genus Capnocytophaga. Next base: position 6,054 of record CAUQNY010000068.1, on the reverse strand, counting down.
ATTGCATAAACTGCTACTATAGCGGACAAAGCAAAGAGGATTCCTCTAAAGAAATCCAACCCAAAAAATAAAGAGAGGGTAGCTATTAGCATTACAGCAAGCATATAAACGGTTTGTATTCTCTGAATCATTCTGTAATATCTTTTTTTTAGAGCGTGCAAATATAACACTTTTCCTTGAAACTGAAAAACTTTATTTCAATTTATCAAAGCCATTACCATAAACTCCCATTACGTTGGTTTTTGTTACAAAGGCTGCAGGATCTATACTGCGCACCAATCGGAAGATAGAAGTTGCTTCCGTTCTACGAGCTATCACTATTACTATTTTCTGAGAAGATTTGGAATACCAACCAACACCATCAATCACTGTACAACCACGTTTTAGCTCACTATTGATGTGTGTAGCTATCTCATCGTAATGTTTAGAGAAAATAAACAACTGTACTGACTGCCGAGCCCCATTAATTACTATTTCCACCATTTGCCACATTAGTGGCAACAAGATTAAGCCATAAATTGTTTTCTCAAGCGTATCTTCTTTGTGTTCCAAGATGAAGAAAGATGAAAGCACTATACACACGTCTACAACCAACAAAATGCGCGCAATACTAATACTATAATACTTAGTCAGCACAAACCCAATAATATCTGTTCCTCCTGTACTACCATTGGCAGAATACACTAAGCCTAACCCTGTACCACACAACAATCCTCCCATTATTACTGACAAGAAATAATCACTTAAAGGGGGGTGAGCAACAAAGTAAGGCAACAAATAAGTCTCTCCAGCCCAAAGTAATCCTGATAAAATACTGATAGAAATCAGTGTCCGATAAGTAAACTGCTTGCTCACAGCTTTTAAACCTATCACTAGAAGAATTAAATTGATAACCCAATAGGAAGCAGCTATCTCTAAACCTAATTTATATTTCAAAATCAAACAGATACCTGCCAATCCTCCTGTTACTATCTTATTGGGAATGATAAATCCAGTAACCCCTAAGGCATATATCACCAATCCTAAGAGTATAATAAGATAGTCTTTTATATAGAAAGACTTTAAGTATTTAATCGTTTTGTTATCTCCTAATGCCATAACTATTTTTGTTTTTAATTTTCAAGGTGCAAAGGTAGTATTTTTAATGAAACAAGCAAACAAAAAAACTGATAGTTTTATATAAAAACTATCAGCTTCTTTCTATTATAAATTATGATTGCAAACTTTCCTTAATACGTCTAATCGCCTCACGAAGTTCCTTTTCCGAAGCTGCGTAAGAAATACGAATGCAATTTCCATCGCCAAATGCCTCTCCTGTAACAGTAGCCACTTGAGCTTCTTCTAGCAAGTAGAGCGATACATCTGAAGCATTGTGTAGAGTACGACCTCTTAGTGTTTTCCCAAAGAAAGCCGATACATCTGGAAATACATAAAAAGCTCCTTCAGGAATATTCAGTTTCAATCCTTCTATTTCACCTAGAAGTTGTAGCACTAAGTCCCTGCGTTTCTTAAACTCATCTATCATATATTGTATTTCACTTTTTGAGGCTTTAAGAGCTGTAATAGCTGCACGCTGTGCAATAGCATTAGTTCCGCTTGTCATCTGCCCTTGCACCTTATTGCAAGCCTTAGCAATCCATTCAGGAGCTGCTAAATAGCCTATACGCCAACCTGTCATTGCAAAAGCTTTTGAAAGACCATTTACTGTAATAGTGCGTTCATACATTCCTTCTATAGCAGCAAAGCTCACATAGGGTTCCGTGGTAAAGTTAATATACTCATAAATCTCATCTGAGAGAATAAAAATATGGGGATATTTTCTCAACACAACTGCAAGAGCTTCTAACTCTTGCCTATTATAGACCGAACCACTAGGATTACAAGGTGAATTAAACCACACCATTTTTGTCTTTGGAGTAATAGCAGCTTCCAATTGAGCTGGTGTCATCTTAAAGTCATTCTCAATAGTAGTGTATACCTCTATAGGAACTCCTCCTGCCAATTTAGCTATCTCTTTATAACTCACCCAATATGGAGCAGGGAAAATAACCTCATCACCAGGGTTAATCATTGCCAAAGCTGCATTAGCCAAACACTGTTTAGCTCCTGTCGAAATAACTATCTGAGAAGGTGTGTAATGAAGTTGATTGTCACGCAAAAATTTCTGACAAACAGCTTCTCTCAATTCCAAATAACCTTCCACAGGCGTGTATTTGCTGTAATTTTGGTCAATAGCCTCTTTCGCCGATTCTTTGATGAAATCTGGAATATTAAAATCGGGCTCGCCAAGACTAAGTCCTATGATGTCTTTTCCTTCAGCTTTCAGTTCACGTGTTTTAGCAGCCATCGCAAGAGTAGCCGAAGCTTCCATCGCATTAATGCGATCAGATAAATACTGTTTCATTATGATTGGATATTTTATTTCAATTGTAGCTGCACCCATACTGGCAAATGGTCAGAAGGGTAGAGTCCATCAATGCGAGTTTCAATAATCTTGTACTGCTGCACTTTTATGCGCTTCTGTACAAAAATGAAATCTATATGTCCTCTGAGGGGTTCATCTAATTTGAAAGCATTAAAAGTCCCCATATTAGGAGTCTGATTAGTAGGCGACAACTGGGTATCATAAAGCTGAGAAGCTATTTTCTGCACTGCAGGGTGCTCTGTTGGTAAATTGAAATCTCCCATCAAGATTATTTTACCTTTTTTAGCAATCTCCTTTATCTTTTGCAGTACTAAATTAGCACTTTGTATCTGAGCTTCTTTCCCTTCATGATCAAAATGAAGGTTAAAAACCCAAAAAAAAGTCTTCTTATCTTTGAGCTTTACCCATGAACAAATACGATTACAGCAGGTAGCGTCCCATCCTAATGAAGGAACTTCTGGCGTTTTCGAAAGCCAAAAATCACCTTTCTCTAACAAGGTAAAACGATCTTTTCTAAAAAAGATGGCAGCATGTTCGCCTGCTTTTTTGCCATCATCTCTCCCTACACCTTCTCGTTGATAAGATGGAAAGTGTGCTTCTAAGCCTTCTAATTGGTGAGCTAAAGCCTCTTGTACCCCAAAAATATCAGGGGCTGCTGTTTCAATAATTTGATAAACTTTCTCTTTTCTATTTCCTTCTGTCCAAGAGTTGATACCATCATAAGCATTATCATAACGAATGTTGTAGCTCATTACAGTCAACTCTTGTGCTATTGTCAGCATAGGAAACATCCCCAAAATCAATAATAGCTGTTTCATATACTCGAAGTTTATTTTGTAAGGTCAAACCTTACATTGTTTGATTCTAAAAATAATAACTTAACACTTACTGCAAATCGCACCTATAAATAGGGTAAGCAGGGCTAATATCATTGTCTGTGATCCCTAATACTTTGGGGGCTACCTCCTCTTTCTTCAGAATCACATCAAAAAAGTTCCAATTAAAGAAAGAATCAGGAGCTTGTGGTTCCAAGGTTTCCAACAAGAATCGTTTGGCAGGTTGAGCTAATGCTACCATATAATCACCTTTATAAAACTGTTTCTTTGTTTGGTATTTAGTTACCTGAGTATCATAATGCAAGTAATGTCCTTCAAAAGGAGAAGACAAAGTCTTAAAGTCTGCTATCCGATAGGCATTTACTACCATAAGAGTATCTTTTTCCAAAGATGTCATCTCCACACCATTAGCTTTTAACCTATCTATTATCTTTCCCCATATTTTAGGCACAATATAACTCTTAGGAACTTTCACTTGCTCTACCTCCTTTAATCTATTATAATAACTTTTCTGCTGAATAGTAGGCTTCCTAGCCTCTAAATAAACCTCTGTTATAGTATCTTTCTCATAAGTGTAAACCTCTGTTGTCGATTGGTGTGTTGAATCTATCTCCCATTTCACAGGATAGTCTTTAGATACCGCATTAGCTTCTTCTTGTTTGATTCTTAATTGTTTGATATAGTCATTGTCTGTGCTAACAATTTCTATAATCGTCTTCATCATCTCATAATTTGCCTCTACCAACTGTTTATAGGGCTTATTATGATAAGCGTGAGTAGAAATGTCGATACCCAAACAGTCCCACAACGCTACATAGCCCATAGCCGTTTGTGCTCTATGGGTAGTAGGCTCAAAAAGAGGACGCCAAAATGGAACTGATAAGCTGTCTTTCTCAAATAGCGACTGTCGTTTTAGCAATGAGTCAGTTACTCGAGGCATCAATACATCCTCCAAATAACCTCCCAGAAAAGTCCCTATTTTCTCTCGCTCGGAAATAGAGTAGGTCAACGAATGCCTAAAATCCTCTCCTCCCCTACTCGTTCTACCATTGTTAATGAACAAGTCTGGTTGCACTTCTCTAAAAATTTTAGCAAACGAAAATGTATTCTCCACATCTGCTTTCACAAAGTCTAAGTTCAAATTATATTGGGCTTCACTTTCTTTTCTGCCGAAAAGCATTCCTCCTATGTTATACACAGGAATCGTTACCACAATAACATTCTCAGAGAGTTTAATTTCTTTCTGCGCCAAATTCCTAAAAAGCAGCATTGTAGCATCTACACCTTCAGTAGCATCACCTTCGGTAGCATTGTTAACAAAGATAATTGTCCTATCTTTGTGATATTTAGAAAGATTAAATTCAGCATCAGGACTATAAATCACCAAATGTAATGGCTGACCGCTATCAGTCTCTCCCATCGTCTTAAACGAAATTGAAGCAAATTCCTTAGACAAGTCCTTGTAGTAGTCTATCACTTCTTCATAAGTCGAACTCTTTTTGCCATCTGATTTTTCAAACGGTGTCTGGTAATTATGCTCATTTGAGGAGAAAAAAGGCGTATCACAACCTACTATCACCCACAACAATGCTTGTACAATATATTTCATTCTGCTCATTTAGTAATCATCAAACTTAGCAATTATCTTATTGATCTGATTCCTTCCTCAAACAATCTCACCTCATACCCCAATGCTTTAGCATCATTAGCACTATACGCCACACAATAGTCGCCGGCTAATCCGCAAAAAACAAGCTCTTTAATACCTTTGTCTTGCAGATATCCATGCAACCCTGTGCTATTTAGCTTATTATTATCAAAAAAAGCACTATAGCTATCAATTTCAGGATTCATCCCTTTGCGAAAGATAGCAGATATGGGGCGTGTATCAAGATCTTTATGCAATTCAGCCCCAAAACTTCCTTGTACACAGTGGTCAGGCCATAATATTTGGTCTATCCCATTCAGTTGTACTATGTCAAAAGTTTTTTTATCTTTATGCTGACTTGCAAAGCTCTTATGATTAGTGGGATGCCAATCTTGAGTAGCGACAATCAGGTCATATCCCTTATACATTTCAACATTGATAGCAGTAATAATCTGATCGCCCTCAGGGACAGGTAAAGCTCCTGTAGGCATAAAATCATTTTGAACATCAACAATAATAAGTGCTTTCATAAAAATTTTTCTTTATTAATTACTTCTTACAAGCGAACCCTTAGCGAACAGTAACGAACAATTAGCCTTAAAATTCGCTACAAAGATACAGCTTTTTTAAATATTATCTCTATCTTTGCAAAAAAATATTTCATCAATGCACTTTATATCTGAGGACTTAGAAAACTATGCCACCGAACATTCTGAAAATGAACCTATTTTACTTCAAGAACTAAGCCGACGCACCCACTTGAACGTACTCCAGCCTCGTATGCTCAGCGGGCATCTCCAAGGGCGATTACTTAGTTTGCTCTCCAAGCTAATTTGCCCTAAAACCATTTTAGAAATAGGCACCTATACGGGGTATGCTACTCTTTGTTTAGCAGAAGGCTTACACCCTAAGGGCATTCTTCACACTATTGACATCAAAGAAGAACTTACTTACTTACAACGAGAGTTCTTCGATCGCAGTGGTTATGGCAGCCAGATAGTGCAACATCTAGGCAAAGCCGCCGATATTATTCCCACACTTAATACTACTTTTGACCTTGTTTTTATTGACGCCGACAAGCAGAATTACTCTCACTATTTTGATTTAGTAATTGAAAAAATGAACCGTGGTGGTCTTATTCTTTC
>CAUQNY010000067.1:0-11323 GCA_963519425.1 uncultured Capnocytophaga sp. | reverse complement strand
TTAATGAAAATTATATATGGCAATTTACAAAAAGAACAACAACCGACCTAATAGGAATAAGCACGTTGAGGAGCCTGAAGAAGTACAAGAGGCTCATTTACACCAAGAAAGTACTACCGCTGAGGTTTTTGACGCTCTTGATGCGGGAGCTACACGCACTGAAGATTGGGTACGCGAGCACCAGAAAACTATTATCGGTGCCCTTGTGGCTATCGCTGTATTAGGCTTGGGGTATTTGCTGTATCAACAATTCGTGAAAACACCTAACGAGAAAAATGCAGCCAATGAGCTTTTCTTTGCCCAACAGTTTTTTGATGAGGCAATGGAAGCTACCGACCCCAAAGTACAAGATTCTCTCTTTAAAGTATCAATAGAGGGAGGAAAGGGAAAATATGGCTTCAAACAAATCCGCGAGAACTATAGCGGCACTAAAGCAGCTAACCTTGCCGAATATGGTATGGGAATGGCTTATATGCGTTTGGGCGATTACACCAATGCTATCAACCACTTGAAAGCTTTTGACGCTAGCGATGACATCTTTGGCGCTTTGGCTTATGGCAATATAGGCGATGCCTATTTGCAACAAAAAAATGCAGGTGAAGCATTGAAATACTACATCAAAGCTTTTGAATTTAGCAAGAACGACTTCATCACCCCTATCTACCTTAAAAAAGCAGGCTTGGTAGCTGCTTTGCAAGGGAAAAAGGACGATGCGCTAAAATACTATCAACGCATTAAAGATGAATTCCCTACTTCAGAAGAAGCACGTACTATCGATATTCTTATCGGTAAAATTAGTCAATAACAACTTTTAGGAGACTGCCTAAGAAGTTTCAGAAAAGTAACTTTATGTAACAAAACTTTGCCGAAGTTTCGAGCTTTGGCAAAGTTTATTTTATTGATAAACGGTCGATTTTAGCAAGGGAAAGTCTGCTTCTGTGATATTTGAGGCTTTCCTCCTTATTAAAAAGCAACTTTTTTCAGTCCTCTTTTTTATTTTAAACAATGGCAACAGAAAATAAAAATCTATCTCAGTACGACAAGCATACACTCCCTAATGCTGAAAATTTCAAAATAGGGATTATCACTTCAGAATGGAATGAGCAAGTAACCCACGGAATGCGCGATGGAGCTATTAACACCCTAAAAGATTGTGGAGTGGCTGCCGAAAACATTATAAATTGGTCTGTGCCCGGCAGTTTTGAGTTGGTACACGGTGCTAAGCGAATGATGGATACCGAAACAGTCGATGCTATTATCGTGATAGGCTGTGTGATACAAGGTGAAACAAAGCATTTTGACTTTGTGTGTCAGGGGGTTACCCAAGGAATTGCTCACCTTAACGCAGTGCAAAACGAAGTGCCTGTAATCTTCTGTGTACTAACCGACAACACGCTCCAACAATCGCTTGACCGCAGTGGTGGCAAGTTGGGCAACAAAGGAATAGAGGCTGCTGTTACTGCTATTAAAATGGCAAGTTTAGGGAAGAACTAAAGGGAGTAGTTCTAAAAGAGCATTGGAATAATTTTTGCATTTGGGTATTAATAAATGATAGCCTAACGGACATTCATAGCGAATGACTTTAAGGATTCCTCTGCTGGCTTTGCCTTATACTATTGGTAACCCAATACTGATAGCTTGTAAGTTGAAGCCTTGCTTTGGTGCTTTAGGCTTACTATACATTGAAAAACATAAGTCGATAAAATATGAAAACACTACATTTGTTCCTCTATAATGCACTACTTTTTACTTTTTGCCTTTTGCCTTTGTCTTCCATAACGGCTCAGGTGCGCGATACTATCTTCATCTTTGACCAAAAGTTTTATGCAGGCGACACTATTAGGCTTACCGAAGTGAATTTGTTTGGTAAGGAGCGTTCATTTGCTGACTTGGACGCTCAAAAGCGCTATTTTTTGCTTCGAAATAGGGTGAAAAAGGTTTATCCATATGCCAAAATGGCTGCTGAACGGCTTAGTGTGATGGAGCACACAATGGATACAATGCAGAACTCTCGTCAGAAAAAAGTGTATGTAAAACGCACTCAGAAATATATTGAAGACCATTTCACTGAGGAGCTCAAAAAGCTTTCTCGCTCGCAAGGTCGTATTCTCATCAAACTGATTCATCGTCAGACAGGAAAAACAGCTTACGACTTAGTGAGAGACCTCAGAAATGGCTGGAATGCCTATTGGTACAACAAGACAGCTTGGCTGTACGACCTATCGCTTAAAAAGGGCTATGACCCCCTGAATGTAGAGGAAGACTATTGGATAGAGGAGATTTTGTTGCGAGCTATCAACAAAGGAGAGTTGGAACCCCAGCTACCTGCCTTGCAGTACAGTTTTAGCGAGCTGACCAAGCGGCATCATCAGCGAAAACAAGCTGCAGCAGGCCATACGAAATAGAACTTATCAATCACCAAACCACTAAAATTAATATGAAAACCTTTTTCTTCGCAGTGCTGCTTTGGATAGCGGCACTTCCTCTTTCTGGTAAAAGTGTAGAGAAAAGCACCCCCGAAACGACTTCTTTTAGGGTAGGAGATACCCTTACACCTGCTGCACAACAAAGACTTCAAGACCTCAAAGAGAAGATTCAAGAAAGAGATAAAAAGATTCAAGAGTTTAGAGATAGGATAGAAAGCTTTAAGGCAGAGATGAGAGAAAAGAAGCCTTATCTTAAAAAGCTAGCCAAAAAGGCGTGGAAAGTATATCCGTATGCCCAAATGGCTGCAGATAGGTTGCTACTTATGGAACAAGCAATGGATACGATGAAAACTATCAAGGAAAAGGAGCGATACGTACAGCAGACGCAACAGTACATAGAAAGCCATTTTGCTGAGCAACTGAAAAATCTCACCCAATCCGAAGGACGTATCCTGCTGAAACTTATTCACAGGCAGACAGGTCATACTTCATATCAGATAGTCGAAGAGCTGCGCAACCGCTCGTATGCTTGGACATTTGAGAAAGTAGCGCGCCTTTTCCATCTATCACTTTCTACCCCTTACGACCCACTACGCGATGAAGAAGATTTTTGGACAGAAATTGTGGTGCAAATGTTAGAAAAGAAACGGAAAATAACTCCTCAGAAACCCGCTTTACAATTTGAAATTTGGCGGCTTTACAACGAAAGAGAGAAGAGATATTAATAAAGTTTTTTGGGTTTAGGTTTTCATTTTTCAGTTTTTTTGTATCTTTGCCCAAAATAATTGTATCATGGAGTTGTACTACGCTTTTTCGGTCATCATTGTTTTGGCAGCTTTGTTTTCGTATGTAAATGTGCGTTATGTGAAGCTACCAATGACCATAGGTATTATGGTCATAGCGATGATGGTATCGGTAGGAGTACGCCTCTTTGGAGGTGAAATATTTGCTGGGCTTGCACATAAATTGGAAAAGCTGTTGCAAGGTTTTGACTTCACCGAGATACTGATGGGCGCGATGCTGAACTTCTTGCTTTTTGCAGGGGCTTTACATATTAATATCAACGATTTAAGGAACTACAAACTACCTATTTTCACCTATGCGACTATCAGTGTGGTGTTGTCGGCCTTTTTTATTTCGGGCTTGTTGTACTACATTGCCCCGCTGGTAGATATTCGCATTCCCTATATTTATTGTTTGCTTTTCGGTACCCTCATATCGCCTACCGACCCTATTGTAGTGCTCGGGGTGCTCAAGCAGGCCAATGTGCCAAAACGCATTGAGAACAAAATAACAGGAGAATCGCTTTTTAACGACGGGGTAGCCGTAGTGATGTTTGCAGTGGTACTGAAGTTGGCTACCGATAGCTCTTTTGAACCTTCATTTAATGCGGTTACACGTCTGTTCCTCTTGGAGGCAGGCGGAGGGATATTTCTTGGAGTGCTTTTAGGATGGGTAGCTTCTGAAATGATGAAGAAAGCGGACGACTATCACGTTAGCGTGCTGCTTACCTTGGCGGTAGTAATGGGAGGTTTTCTGATTGCTAAAGCCTCGCACGTATCTTCTCCTTTGGCAATGGTGATTGCAGGTCTCTTTGTAGGGAATGTAGGCAAAAAGGCTAGTAGCGCCGAGAATAAGGACTATTTAGAGAAGTTTTGGGCTATAGTAGATGAAATTATGAATGCGATTCTATTTCTCTTCATTGGTTTTGAAATGCTTCTGATAGACAATTTGGATGGACAATTTTTGTTAGGAGGGGTAGCCATTGTAGTTTGCCTACTTGGGCGTGCTTTAGCTCTCTACATACCCGCAAAAACTATTTTGCGCAAAGCAACTACCTATTCTCGAGGGTCGCTTATCACGATGGTATGGGGCGGTATTCGCGGAGGGGTATCCATTGCACTAGTACTTTCAATCCCAGCCGACAAAGCAGGTATCAAGGAAACGCTATTGCAAATTACCTACATAGTAGTTTTGTTCTCCATTTTGGTACAAGGGCTTTCTATAGGCAAAGTAGCTACGGGAGCTTTGCACCGCGATGAGGTGATGATAAGGCTTAGGAGAATACAGAATTTGAGAAAGAGAAATAATAGTAGTATTTAAAGAAAACAACGTAAGAATGCAGAAAGATAAAGGTTTAGTGAGTGCCAAAGAGGTTGCCGCAGCCATTAACATAGATAAATTAGGCTTTTTGGGAACCTTTGGAGGATGGGCACTGATGAAGTTGCTCCGTCTCTCCAAGCTCAATACCATTTACAATCATACCAAGCACTTAGAAGGCGTTCCGTTTTTAAACGCTCTTTTGGACGAATTGGAAATAAAGTTTGAAATCCCTGAAGAGGATTTTAGGAATATTCCTAAAGAAGGTGCTTTTATTACCATCTCTAACCACCCATTGGGGGGGGTAGACGGCATTTTGCTGTTGAAATTGCTTTTAGAAAAGCGTCCAGACTTTAAGATTATGGCCAACTTCCTGTTGCAACGCATAGAGCCATTGTCGCCTTTTGTCTTGCCTGTGAATCCGTTTGAGGACAGGAAGGATGTAAAGTCTAGCATTGTAGGCTTTAAGCATGCTATTGCACACTTGAAAGAAGGAAAGCCTTTAGGGCTTTTTCCCGCAGGAGAGGTATCGGTAACCAAAGAAGGCCAACTGATGGTCGACAAGCCTTGGGAGGAAGCGGCTATGAAATTGGCTAAGAAAGCTAAAGTGCCTGTCATACCTATCTATTTTCACGCTAAAAACAGCAAACTATTTTATTTTTTGGCTAACATCAGCGATACCCTGCGCACGGCCAAACTGCCTTCTGAGCTGCTCACTCAGAAACAGCGCACTATTTACATACGCATTGGCAAGCCTATTTCGCCTGCAATGCAAAGCGAACACGAGCAGTTGGAAAGCTACACTGAGTTTTTGCGCAAGAAGACTTATATTTTGGCCAATGCATTGGAGCAAGACAAGAAGTTTTTGCCTTTGGCTAATGTGCTTAAATCTAGCAGCTCGCAAAGTCGCCCTCAGCAGATAGATGCTCCTATTGGGCAAGACCTTATAGAAAGAGAGGTACTCCACATTACTAAAAAGGACTACCGATTGCTGAAGAACAACAATTATGAAGTGTTTTTGGCACCGTATAATGAGATTCCTAACATAATGAAAGAGATAGGGCGGTTGCGCGAGATAACTTTCCGTGAGGTAGGCGAAGGTACCAATGCTTCTTCGGACTTAGATAAGTTTGATGTGTATTATCACCATCTCTTTTTGTGGGATGCCGAGGCAAAAAAACTGGTAGGTGCTTACCGTATGGGCTTAGGGGCAGAGATTTTCCCCAAATACGGTATTGAAGGCTTTTATACCCACGATTTGTTCCGTTTTGAGCCTGAACTGTATGATATGATGAGCAAAACCATTGAGATGGGACGTGCTTTTATCATATCGGAGTACCAACAGAAACCTATGCCGCTCTTCCTGCTCTGGAAAGGAATTGCCCATACTACCTTGCGCTATCCAGAACACTCGTACCTATTAGGAAGCGTTAGTATCAGCAACCAGTTTTCAAACTTCTCGAAATCGCTGATGATAGAGTTTATGAAGTCTAACTTCTATGATCCTTACATAGCCCAGTATGTGCGCCCTAAGAAAGAGTTCAAGGTGAAACTGAAAGATGAGGATAAGGATTTTATTTTTGACGAAACAAAAGCAGACCTCAATAAGTTTGATAAGCTTATCGATGAGTTAGAACCTGGCAGTTTGCGCCTACCAGTACTGATTAAAAAGTACATCAAGCAGAATGCTAAGGTGATAGCTTTCAATGTAGACCCTCTGTTTAACAATTCGGTAGATGGGCTGATGTACATTCGCATTGCCGACTTGCCCGAAAGCACAATGAAACCTGTAATTGAGGAGTTTCAAGCTGAACTGGAAGCCAAAATGAAAAATAACGACGATGAATAACCAGACAAATACAATGAAGAAACTTTTATTTTTAGTAGCCTTGCTGCCTTTCCTCCTTACGGCACAAACAGTGATTGTGCCTAATAGATTTTCTTTTCAGAAAACTGACAATGAGTACCAACTGAATGTTCTCACCAAGTTTTTGTTAGAAAAGCAAGGATTTAAGGTGTATGTAGAAAGCGAAGTTCCTGCTGAGCTTATTCAGCAGCCTTGCAATGCGCTAAAAGCTGATGTGAAAAACGAATCGAATATGATGACCTCTAAATTGCAACTTTTGCTAACAGACTGTGCAAACCAAGCGGTTTTTAGCTCAGAGATAGGCAAAAGCCGCGAAAAAGAGTTTAAAAAATCCTATCAGGAAGCTTTGCGCAACGCTTTTGCAGGGAATGCCTTGGCTACCTTTAAGAAACAGTATCAGCAGCCCAAGAAACCTGAGCCATCTCAGACTTATCAAGTTCCGACTAATGAAACGCCAGAAATAGATTACATTTATAAACTCACTGCTAAAAAAGTAGGTTATGTATATGAGTTGCGCTGGCAACACAACGATGAGCTATTCTTAAAAGTTAGACAAACCCTAACCCCTGACCTATATGTAGCTTATGAAGTGGCCAACCATAAGTTTGGCATAGTACAAAAAGAAGGTGCCACTTTTTACAGAATCACCTTGTACAAAGGGATAGATGGGAATGCCTCTGCTGTTTTGGCAACCATACAATTCACTGAATAGCAATCTGCTTTTCCCTAAATTGACAAATTAGCAAATTGATACCTTGACAAATGTACAGCAGAGCTGAATCAAAAAAACTACGCGAAGACTTTTGGATTTCCTTTGGCAAATCGTTTCCCCGTAAATGGACTCTTTACGACACGAAGATTAAGGATTTCAGTTTTAAGTTTTCGTTTGATACCCGTAAAGCACGGGTGCTACTCGCTATTGAGGATGCTGATGCTGAAATACGACAGCAGTATTACTACAAGATACTATCGCTAAAAGCAATTTTGCAAGAAGAATACCTTCCAGAGGCAGTTTTCTGTGAATACCTTACTTTGGAAAATGGGAAAGTTATCAGCTGTATCTATGTTGAGCTCTTAGGGGTGTGCATTCACAACAAAGCTACTTGGCAAGAAACAATGGAGTTCCTCTACCAAAAGATGTCAGCTTTTGAAGATTTTTGGGAAGTCTACAAAGATATTATACAAGAAGAAAGTTAAAAAACACTTATAGTTTATGAAAAAACAAACCTTACTGAATCTCCTTCTTATTCTTTTCGTAATCTCGTTTTTCGTAACTCCTTTGGGGTATGAAAGCAAGATTCTCTTACAGCGTATCTTTGCCACTTCGGTAGAGATAATTCCCGCCGACCAAGCGCGAAAAATAGATTTTGATTGGCAGCTAAAAGACCGCAATAATGTGCAGTTTAACTACTCGCAAACAGCAGGAAAGAAACCTTCGTTTGTTTATTTTTTCTCTTCTTGGCGAGAGATTAGTGTAGCAGACCTCTATGCGGTTGAGAAACTTTACGACAGTTATAAGGACAAAGTAGATTTTTACATCATCACCAACGAGCTTCCTGCTCCTGTAGATGAAATGATGCAGAAGCGAAACTTCCACTTTAAGGTTACCTATCTGATTATCGGAGAGAAGATGCCTTTTGATCCCGAAAAGATTCCTTCAGGCTATGTGGTAGACAAAAATGGCTATGTACGCGCTGAAAAAGAAGGTACTGGACGTTGGAATAGCGATGCTGTACACCAGCTTTTAGACAGTCTTGTACAGTAAGAATTATAAGGGATTTCTATTTTTACAACAGAAATAATTATAGAGATATTATTTTAATTAAATCTAAAATGCTACCTTTGCATTTTCTTGTTAATTCCTCTTTTTTAGAAAAGGACAGTTAGCTCTTATTGCTGTAAAATCGGCAAGAGAACTTTCTATAGAGGAATCAGTAACTAATTGTTAATTAAAAGATGGCAAAATACACCGAAGAAGAACTTAAAGAAGAATTAGAAAATAGCGAATACAAATACGGCTTTTACACTGACATTGAGTCTGAAACATTTCCAAAAGGCCTCAACGAAGAGGTGGTCATAGCCCTCTCTAAAAAGAAAAATGAACCCCAATGGATGACCGATTGGCGTTTAGAGGCTTTCCGCGCTTGGCAACAAATGGAAGCTCCTACTCATTGGGCAAATCTTAAATTTGAAACGCCCGACTTTCAGGATATAGCCTACTATTCTGCCCCTAAGCAGCAGCCTAAGCTCAACAGTTTAGACGAGGTAGACCCACAGCTCTTAGAGACTTTCCAAAAGCTCGGTATCTCTCTTGAAGAACAAAAACGACTCACGGGGGTACAGGAAGAAAAGCCTGCTGTAGCTATCGATGTAGTAATGGACTCTGTCTCGGTAGCCACAACTTTCCAAAAAACTTTGGCTGAGCGTGGTATCATTTTTTGCTCTATTTCCGAGGCTATCCAAAAGCACCCCGACCTTGTGCGCAAATATCTGGGTACTGTAGTCCCTAAGACCGATAACTTCTATGCAGCACTGAACTCAGCCGTTTTTTCTGATGGTTCTTTCTGCTATGTGCCCAAAGGCGTGCGTTGTCCTATGGAGCTATCTACCTATTTCCGCATCAACCAAGCAGGGACGGGGCAGTTTGAGCGTACCCTTCTCATTGTAGACGAAGGCTCCTATGTTTCCTACTTAGAGGGCTGCACAGCTCCTCGTCGCGACGAAAACCAGTTGCATGCTGCTGTAGTTGAGCTTATAGCCTTAGAAGGAGGCGAAATAAAATACTCTACCGTGCAGAATTGGTTCCCAGGTGACAAAGAGGGTAGGGGAGGGGTCTACAACTTTGTAACTAAACGTGCCTTAGCCGAGAAAAATGCCAAAATATCGTGGACACAAGTTGAAACAGGCTCTGCTATCACTTGGAAATACCCCTCTGTAGTCCTCAAAGGAGATAATTCGATAGGCGAATTTTACTCTATTGCTGTTACCAATCATTTTCAGCAAGCTGATACAGGTACAAAGATGATACATTTGGGGAATAACACTAAGTCTACTATCATTTCTAAAGGAATTTCTGCAGGGAAATCGCAAAATAGCTACCGCGGATTGGTAAAAGTAGTGCCTAATGCTAAGAATGCTCGCAATTTCTCTCAATGCGACTCCCTACTGATGGGCAACCTCTGTGGGGCACATACCTTCCCTTATATTGAAGCTAAGAACAATACTGCTCAGATAGAACACGAGGCCACAACCTCTAAGATAGGCGAAGACCAGATATTCTATTGCAACCAGCGAGGGATTGATACCGAAAAAGCTATTTCGCTTATTGTAAATGGTTTTGGAAAAGAAGTGCTCAACAAACTTCCTATGGAGTTTGCAGTAGAGGCACAAAAACTCTTAGAAATCTCCTTAGAAGGCAGTGTAGGCTAATAGCTCTAAAAGCTAATTGTTAATTGAAAAAATATGATACTCGCTCCATCACTTCTTGCAGCCGATTTTGGTAATCTCCAAAGGGATATCGAAATGGTTAATGCCAGTCAGGCCGATTGGTTTCACATTGATATTATGGACGGCGTTTTTGTCCCTAACATTTCCTATGGGATGCCGGTGCTTGCAGCCATACAAAAACACGCAACCAAGCCGTTAGATGTTCACCTAATGATTGTAGAGCCCGACCGCTACATTAGTACTTTTGCCAAGCTTGGTAGCCAAGTACTCACTGTGCACTACGAAGCCTGCACACATCTACACCGCACTCTTCAAGCTATCAAAGCTGAAGGAATGAAAGCAGGGGTAGCTCTAAACCCTCACACACCTGTGAGCGTTTTAGAGGATATTATTCAGGACATCGATGTGCTACTAATAATGAGTGTAAACCCAGGTTTCGGAGGGCAGTCGTTCATTGAGAATACCTACAAGAAAGTTCGTCAGGCCAAAGCCCTTATTCAGGCTGCCGGAGCTACTACTCTCATAGAAGTTGATGGCGGGGTTAGTAGTAAGAACGCTCACGCACTTGTTGCTGCAGGTGCCGATGCCTTAGTAGCAGGAAGCTTTGTGTTCAATACCCCTAATCCTACTCAAACCATTGCCGACTTGAAAAAGTAAAAGTAAAATACAGTACAAAAAAAGCTGTTTGACATTCTTGTCAAACAGCTTTTTTTGTACTTAGCCTAGCTATTTTGAAGAAAATTACATCACAACACTTCCCGATGTTTAACTAAAAAGCTTAATCAAATTTTCTACTACTCCAAAGTTCGTCTGTTTAGCCAAGGCGCGCAGTTGCTCTTTTAAAGCAAGTCGTTTGCCAAGTTCTCCTTTCTTACAGCGTTTCAGGTCGATAAGATGCTGCTGAATCTCTTCATAAACTTTCGTTTTCCAATGGGGCTGCCGCTTAGAAGGGAGCTCAGGAATACTTTCGTCAAACAAACGCAACATATCCACTGTTTGTGCAGCAAATTGGCAGTCGCGTTCGTATACAAAGAATTGCGATTGGTGTTCTACAGGGTCAGTAGCAAGGAAAAGTTCCTCACTGAAAGAAGCGTAAATCTCAATTGCAAAATCTATTTTTCCCATCCATATAAGGGCATTGCAAAGCTTGCTGATAAGTATGTCAGGGGTGTGAAATTCTTCGCCAAATACGTACAACGGCTTTGCGCGTAGGTTGCGGTTTAGCGCGGCTTCAGCTACCCTAATAGCCTCTTGCTCGTTGTTGTGCAAGTAAGCCTGTGCCACCTTCGCAATCGTATAGCGTGTTTCAGGGTAATGGAAGAAACTATCGGGGTAATCATTCCAAACAGATTCAATGTGTCGGTCTGCTCTTTCTACGTACTTTTCTATTTCAGCATCTCTGTTACTACAGAATGCCTCATAAGCCAAAAAAGAGTTCTGACAAACGCGTAAGTGCTCTAAAGGCTCCGTAGCCAAGTAGGCT
>CAUQNY010000066.1:0-11411 GCA_963519425.1 uncultured Capnocytophaga sp. | reverse complement strand
TGGTGTTCTTTTTTTTTCAAACACAAAATTACTAATTTTCGGGAACTTTTACTTCTCAAAAAGTTTAAACAGCTTCAATAATTTAAAAATGAAAAAAGCACTATTAGTAATATTTGCTCTTATAAACTTATGGAGTTGCCAAGGGCAAATTGTTCCCCAAAAACAAGTTGAAAAGACTAAAAAAACTTTAGAGGAAAACGCAGAGGAAGCAAGACTCAAAAGGTATCTAACTTTCAAATCTTATTTTAAAAAAGAACTAAAACCTCCTATTGATTTTACCAAAGAATTTTTTGGAAATAGAGAGGATACCTTGCCAAGAACATTGTACAATCAAATTATTTTCTCTGACCAAGAAAGAAATAACATTCAAGAATATGCAAAATTTTACACTCCTGATGGTGAGCTTATAGATAGGGTTGACACCTATGGTATTTTAGATACAACTTTTATTGATGCAGGGTGTAATACACATAAAGAAAAGTTCGATGGAAAGCTATATCCTCTTGGATATATAAAATTATCTGAAGAATATGATACTTTTGTAACAAAGGTATGTGAGATAGATATAATATACATTGATATTTTTGTTTTTAGTAAGGAAGGGAATATCAAGTCATTTGTAAGTGTATTTGAAATAGAACCTTCTAGAGATTGTGAAAAAACTTGGGAAGATTTTGTTTACAATTACAAAGTAGATACTTATTTTATACAATCGCGAATACAAAAAAATTATATTATTAAGAGAACTGAAAAAAGATTTGGTATGACTATCAAAACAGAATTACAGCTCCAAAAAGATGGTTATTTCAAAGAAATTAAATTAAAAAAAGAAGGTAAAAATGAATGACTTGAAGATTAGTACATTCAAAAAGAATAGTAGTTGCAAAATCGTAGGTGTGAGCCGCAGTGGTGTACAGGATAGAAAGTTAAAACATCTTAAACATTAAAACTTGCACCACCTCAATCACAACCAGTTGTTAGCCTCTTTAGCTCATAGTTTTCTTTGAGTTTATTTGTAGCATAATTTGCTAATTGACAAAAAAAATGTACCTTTGCCCCTTGAAAAGAACTGAATCTCACTAGTGAAGACATCCTATTTCAAGCAGTCATTTTGGATTGTCCTTTTGGCAACCCTTATTTTTATAGGCATAAAGGAGTTCTTACCTGCGCGCCTTTTTCCTGAAAAAACCGCTACAGCGGGCAGTAATATTGTAGCCGATAGCCTTATGCTCGAAGCAATGGCTGGAAAGGAAATTGAAAAAGTTATCAGTCAAGCTGCCGACTCGGTAGCTCAATCCAAGCGTCTGCGTGAAGCCGACCAGTACCTTATTGGTTTTTTCAAGAAACTACAAGCCCTTGAAACTACCAAAAAAGGAAAAATACGCATTGGCTATTACGGCGACTCAATGACTGATGGCGACCTTATTGTGCAAGACTTGCGCGCCCTTTTCCAAGAAGCTTTTGGCGGCAAAGGGATTGGCTTTTTGCCTATTGCTTCAGAGTCAGCCAAATCTAGAGCTAGCGTGTGGCATAGCTATTCTAATACTTGGAAAACACAGTCGTATGTCAATGTAAAACGTCCTAAACGTCCCTTTGGGGTCAGTGGGCAGGTGTTCTTTACCCAAGGAAATGGTACTTGGGTACAGTATAAATCGTCCAACCAGCCTCATATCACAGAACTGTATGCTCCGGCCTTGTATTATGGTCGTTCGGGCAACCAACAGGCTCACGTAGAAATTACGTATAACGATACAGTGAAGGTTACCAAACCTCTACCTGCAGACCACTTGCTGAATATCTTACCCCTCACCGATGGCAAAAATACCAAAGCAGTGCGCTTGCGCTTCTTCCAGTCAGATTCTATTCCATTCTATGGTATCAGCTCCACCGAGCATCAAGGTGTTTTTGTAGACAACTTTTCAAGCCGTGGAAACTCTGGGCTGCCCATCACTCTTTTTAATACCGACTTGATGAACCAGTTTGACAAGGCTTTCGGAGGCTATGACCTTATTGTTCTGCACTTTGGTGCCAATGTACTTAACTACGGGTCGTTAGACTACTCTTGGTACGAAAAAGGAATGACAAAGGTCGTGAATCAGATTAGAGCTTCCTTTCCCGAAACCTCTGTACTGATTATTTCTACAGCCGACAAGTCAACCAAGGTAAATATGGAAATGCAAACCGATAAGGCTGTAGTGCCATTAGCCAATGCCCAACGCCGATACGCCCACAATACCCATTCAGGTTACATTAACCTCTATGAGTTGATGGGAGGAAGAGGCTCTATGAAACAGTGGACAGAAGCCAATCCGTCTTTAGCTAGCAAGGATTACACTCACTTTAACGCACGTGGTGCCAAAAAGGTAGCCCATTTAATTTACAACCGACTAATGAACGAGTACAAGCAGTTTAAAACTCCTACAGTCTCTACTTTTGTTCGTGCCAACGATACACTGCCTCAGCATATAGATAGCTTGAGATACAGTGCTAACTGATGACAATAATAATTTTCAACTATAAACAACGCATTCCAATGAAAAAACACACTAATATACTAAAAAAACCGCTCACCATTGGCTTGTTTATGCTTACTGCAGGCTTTTATTTGAGTGCTAACTATTCTACAGCTGTCAATCTGAAAAATCCAACCGTTACCCCTCCACCCATTAAAGTACTCGCGCAAAAAAATAACGTAACTCTGTCTAACAAAAACAACGCTCCCGATGAGTTTGAACATTTGTACAATGCTTCAGCCTTAAATCCTTTCTTTGAAAAGTTGGTAGCTTTAGACACTTTTAGAGATAGAAAACTGAACATTGTACACATAGGTGATTCGCACATCCAAGCCGATGTAATGACTAACAAAGTGCGTACAGGACTACAAGAGAACTTTGGCAATGCAGGCTTAGGCTTAGTTTTTCCCTATTCGTTGATGAAAACCAATGGCGGTAGGAATGTCAGTTTCAAATCAAATATTGCTTGGGAAGGTCAGAAGAACTCCGATTTGTCAGGCATCACAGGGTATGCTCTTTCCACTACTAAGAAAAACTTTGTGATAGAATTGAACTTGAAGAATAAGGACTACGCCTTTAATACTTTAAAAATTATCACTCCCGACAACCAGCGATTTTTTGAGCTTGCTACCAATGTAGGCAAACTTACCCCTGTGCAGCCCACACCTGTCAAACAAGTATCGCATAAAGTTAAGAAAGGGGAAACGCTCTACTCTATTGCCAAGAAGTACCATAGTTCTGTAGCAGTACTTCAGAAACAAAACAATCTTAAAAAAGCACAGATAAGGGTAGGACAAGTATTGCGAATCCCTAGCTGTAAGAAAGCACTTCCAACCGCTGTAGCTAGTAAGGTAGATATGAGCAACGCTACCATTCTTAGTGGTGGTGGCAACTCTTTGTACAGCTGCTATGCTTACGACAATCTAAATGTATCCGACAAGATATACCTTACCCCCAACAACGAGAGTACTTCTTTTACGCTTAATGGTATTGTATTGGAAAATGACCAAAATGGTGTTATTTACCACACGATAGGCGTCAACGGAGCTCATTTTTCCGACTACAATAAGTCTCCGCGCTTCTTTGAGCAGATCAAAGCCCTATCACCTGACTTGATTATAATCTCTCTGGGTACTAATGAGACTTTTGGAAGACTTTCGGCTGACCGCTATGAAACTGAAGTTATGAAGTTTATTAGCAGCATACGCAACCAGTATGGTAATTGTCCTATTCTCTTAACAACTCCTCCTCCTTCTATGTTTAAAAGGAAGAACCCTAACCCCTTGTGTATGGAGTATGCCAATGTATTGATTGAAAGTTCGCTGAAAGACAATTACAGTGTTTTTGACTTATACCGTGCTGTAGGAGGAAATGAGGCAATGGAACGTTTCATCAGTGAAAACCTTATAGCTGGCGATCGAGTGCACTACACCCGAGAGGGCTATATAGAGCAAGGCACTCTCTTATTTGATGCCTTTATGAATAACTACTTGAACTATAAAAAACAATTTAAACTGCCCTTAAAACCTTATCTCAATTGAACACTTCATCGCTGGCACAATGGTTCATAAACCAATTTGCCTTTTCTGCTGAACAAGTAAAACAATGGTTTACTTATAACCCCGAACACCCTCTGCTCTTCAATAGCAGTCTGTTTTTGGGGTTGTTTTTGGTTTTCTATTTAGTGTATATTCTTACCAAGAAACACACCCACTTTCGCACGGTGTACGTAACACTTTTCTCTCTTTTCTTCTATTACAAGGCAGGAGGCAACTATTTTGTATTGCTTATCCTCTCTTCCCTAATGGATTATTATTTTGCAGGACAGATACATCGCAGTGAAAATCCTACTACTCGCAAGACTTTTTTAGCCATTAGTATGGTTACGAACTTAGGGCTATTGGGCTACTTTAAATACACGAACTTCTTAATTGATAGTTTTAATACATTGCTACAAGGGCACTTTGCACTCCAAGATATTGTATTGCCTATAGGTATTTCGTTCTACACTTTCCAAACGATGAGCTATACCATCGATGTTTATAGGAGAGAGATAGTTCCTGCTAAATCTTTTTTAGACTTTGCTTTCTTTGTGTGCTTTTTCCCTCAGTTGGTAGCAGGGCCTATCGTAAGGGCTAAAGACTTCATTCCACAGATATATCAGAAGCTTTCCTTAACCAAAGAAGAAACTTCTTTAGCTTTATTTCTTATCATTGGGGGATTGCTGAAAAAGGCTGTTATTTCCGATTATATTTCACTCAATTTTGTGGATAGGGTATTTGATGCCCCCAATAGTTATTCGGCTTTTGAAAACTTGTTGGCTGTGTATGGCTATTCATTGCAAATATATTGCGACTTCTCTGGGTATTCTGATATGGCTATCGGATTGGCCTTGCTGATGGGTTTTACCTTGCCTATCAACTTTAGGACTCCTTATCAGTCGGTGAATATTACAGAGTTTTGGCATCGTTGGCACATCTCGCTTTCTACTTGGCTAAAGGATTATTTGTACATTTCGGTGGGAGGAAATAGACAAGGAACCTTTTGGGGATATTTCTTTCCGATAGTTTTCTTCGGGGCAACTGTTTGGTGGGGAGTGATAATGTATGCTACGACTTCTATTCCTTTGTATATAGCCTTGGGGGCAGTAGTTGTGTTTGCCCTTTCTATTTTGGTATCAAAGAATAGGAAAAAGGCACTTAGGAGTAGCTTTAACCAGATGACAACAATGCTATTGGGGGGCTTGTGGCACGGTGCAAATTTGCGTTTCATTGTGTGGGGGGCTCTCCACGGAATGGCATTAGCGGTACATAAGACTTATTTAGAGCTTTTTGGTGGCAAGAATACTGATACTAAATCTTTGGGGAAGAGGCTGATGAATGTTGTTTTTGTGCTTCTCACGTTTCACTTTGTGGCCTTCTGCTGGATATTCTTCCGCGCTAAGGACTTTGATATTGCCCTGACTATTATCCATAACATTCAACAGTTGAGTTTTAATGCAGCCCAATGGGGGGCTATTGTAGAAGGCTATAGAAATGTGTTGTTGCTTATGCTGATAGGTTTTGTTTGGCACTTTATGCCTCAGCGCTTTAACGAGCAACTGAAGCTGTTCTTTGGGCGTATGCCTATTTTGCTAAAGGCTACGGTGCTGGCTTTGACCTTTTGGGTGGTGTATGCTACGGCATCTAGTGGGGCACAACCTTTTATTTATTTTCAGTTTTAGGATATAGTTCGTTTTATAAGATACTAAAAGAGGCTGTAAGGATTGTTTTTCCTTACAGCCTCTTCTGGTGTTTAGTTGTGCTATGAATGATATACTTATGCGAGGTGTTTTTGGGCGCGATAGGAGGAGCGTACTAAGGCTCCGCTTTCTACGTGCCTAAAGCCTAAGCTAAGACCTATTTCTTTGTACTTGTCAAACTGCTCAGGAGTGATGAAGGCACGCACGGGGAGGTGCCTTTTGGAGGGTTGGAGATACTGCCCGATGGTTACGATGTCTACTTTAGCTTCTTTGAGGTCGTGGAGGGTTTCTATCACTTCTTCTTCGGTTTCGCCTAAGCCTAACATAATGCCTGATTTGGTACGGTTGGCACCACTCTCTTTAAGGTATTTAAGTACGCTGAGACTACGGTCGTATTTGGCTTGAATGCGTACTTCGCGGGTGAGTCGGCGGACGGTTTCCATATTGTGGGAGATGATTTCGGGGGCGGCTTCAAGGATACGGTTCAGGTTTCGTTCTACTCCTTGAAAATCTGGGATGAGGGTTTCCATTGTGGTTTGTGGACTCATACGGCGTACAGCTCTTACAGTTTCAGCCCATAAGATGCTTCCCATATCTTTGAGGTCGTCGCGATCTACCGAGGTGAGGACGGCGTGCTTAATATTCATCAGCTTGATGGAGCGGGCTACTTTTTCGGGTTCTTCCCAATCAAGGGATTCGGGACGTCCTGTTTTTACACCACAAAAACCGCAGGAACGGGTGCAGATGTTGCCTAATATCATAAAGGTGGCGGTGCCTTCGCCCCAGCATTCGCCCATATTTGGGCAACTTCCTGAGGTGCAAATGGTGTGTAGGTTGTATTTATCGACTACGTTGCGAAGCTCGGTGTACTTTTTTCCTGTGGGGAGCTTGACGCGTATCCACTGTGGTTTAGCGGTGTGTTGTGGGGTTGTTGTGCTGTTTATAGTGCTGTTTTCTTCGTTCATTAGTTATGTAATTAATTTTATACAAAGGTACGACTTCTTTGTGAATTGGCAAGTTTTTAGCTTGAAAAAGTGGCGATGTGCTGATGTCTTGCTTTAGTTGGTTTTTCTGTAGTTCCAGATAGCCCAACCATTCAGTAGTATAGCAAAGCCTGCCAAATACAAAAACTCTGTGCTGAGTTGTACAAAACTACTGCCTTTAAGCACTATAAGGCGGATAGCATTCACGAAGTGGGTTACCGGAATGGCGTTGCTAACCTGCTGGCTCCACGCAGGCATACTGTCTACACTGGTGAGGAAACCGCTCATCAAAAGGAAAATCATTATGAAGAAATAGGCGATGAACATAGCTTGCAACTGAGAATCGGCGTAGGTGGAGACGAGGAGTCCGAAGCCAAGAATCGCAATGAGATACATTATGGCAAAGGTATACAAGGTGAACAGACTCCCTGCGGGGAAGATACCATATACAACATACATCACTGTAAGCCCTAAGGTAAAGAGGATAAGGCCTACTACCAAAAAGGGGATGAGCTTGCCTAATATGAATTGCCACTTCTTAATAGGCGTTACATTTATCTGCTCGATAGTGCCTATTTCCTTTTCTTTTACTACATTCAGCGCAGAAAGAAAGCCCCCAATAATAGTTAGTAAGATAGCTAAAATGCCCGGTACTATATAATACCTATATTCCATTTGTGGGTTGTACCAATGGGCACTCGCTACACTAAATTGAGCTACATTGCCTATGCGCTGGGGGTTTTTTACATTTACATCGAGCTGGGTGTTGAACTCGCGTATGACAGAAAGCAAATAGGCTCCCCCTAAGGACGACTTGCTCCCGTTAATCACATCGATAGAGAGGCCGAGTGCTTGCCGCCCTTCGCGTACGAGATTGCGTTCAAAACCTTCGGGAACTTCCAAAACTACATCGGCTTTACCGTCTTCTATCAAGGCGATGCCTTCTTTGTAAGAGAAAGGTGCCTCTACAAGTATGAAGTAACCTGAGGCAGTAATCTTCTGTATGAGCTGGTGAGAATAGCTACTCTGGTCGTGGTCTATATACACGAGGTTAATATTCTTCACATCAAAATTGGCTACCAAAGGCAATACTATCAGTTGGACAATAGGTGCTACAAGCATCATCGCCAAGATAGTTCTATCTCGGAATATCTGCTTAAACTCTTTTTCTAGTATAAAACTTAATATCTTCATTGTATTAATTTGTGGATTTGTCGGTTTGTCAATTTGCCGATTATCTGTTGTAGGCGAATAGCCATTCGCCCCTACATACTATTTTCTACTCTAAACGAACTTTAAACTTCTTCATTGCAAGGGTTAAGAATACCACTACCATTGCGATGAGGATGAGCGTTTCTTTCCATATATAACTAAAATCTAGTCCTTTTTGTCGGTTTGTCAATTTGCCGATTATCTGTTGTGGGCGAATAGCCATTCGCCTCTAGATGCAATTTTCTACTCTAAACGAACTTTAAACTTCTTCATTGCAAGGGTTAAGAATACTACTGCCATTGCGATGAGGATGAGTGTTTCTTTCCATATATAACTAAAATCCAATCCTTTGAGCATTACTTTCTTCACGATAGCGTAGTAGTAACTTGAGGGGAATACTTTGGCTATTGCCTGAAAAACAAGGGGCATATTCTCTATAGGGAACATAAAACCGGTAAAAAAGGCTGTAGGTAGCATCATCGCCATCATAGCGATGAGCATAGCGGTTTGCTGTGAGGAGGTAACGGTGGATATGAGTAGTCCTAACGACAAACAGATGACGATGAACAAAGTACTTTCGGCGTAAAGCAATAAGAGACTGCCACGTATGGGTACCTCAAGCATATAGACCGACAGCAGAAGTATTACGGTAAAGTTGATGAGCGAGAGAATAAGGTAGGGGACGGCTTTGGCTATCAGTATTTTTAGGGGATTGAAAGGGGATACTAAAAGGATTTCCATAGTGCCTAACTCTTTTTCGCGCACGACGGCTACCGAGGTGAGGGCAGTGCTGACTATCATAAAGATGAGTGCGATGACGCCAGGAACGAAGTTCATAGAGCCATTCTGCTCCTGGTTGTACAACATTCGGTTTTCTACGGTTATCTGATAAGGTAGCTGCACGGTAGGGTTTAGCTCTTGCTGGTAGCTGGCTACTATAGCCGAGAGGTAGTTTTGTACTGTTTTAGCTGTATTTGGGTCGCTGGCATCGGTGATGAGTTGTAGGGGGGTGCCACTGGGGGCGTAGATGTCTTTTCCGAAATCGGGAGGGAAGATGAGGGCGGCTTTAATGAGTCCGCGCTTGAATTGGTCTTCTACTTGGTCGTAACGGAACAGAGGGTCTTTCAGCTTAAAATACGGACTTGCCTGCAAGCGGTGCGTGATTTGTTGGCTATAAGTATTGTTTGCCTGATCTAATACAGCGATACCGATGTTCTTGACCTCGCTGCTGAGGGCTTGACCGAAAAGGATAATCTGCGCTATGGGAATACCAAAGAGTATAAGTAGCGTGCGGCGGTCTCGGAATACGTGATAGAATTCCTTGCGTATAAAGGCGATGAGCTGTTTCATATCTAATGATGGGCGAATTGCTATTTTATGAAGGGCGAATTGCTATTCTATGAAGGGCGAATTGCCATTCGCCCCTACGGGGGTTATTCACTACGTTTTGCTTTGCGGGCGAGCTGGTAGAACACTTCGTCCATTGAGTGGGTGTGATATTGGTTTTTAAGGTTGGTGGGCGTATCCATTGCTTCCACTTTGCCATCGACCATTATGCTGATGCGGTGGCAATATTCGGCTTCGTCCATATAGTGGGTGGTAACGAATACGGTGATACCTTGCGCGGAG
This sequence comes from uncultured Capnocytophaga sp., assembly GCA_963519425.1. GTDB lineage: Bacteria > Bacteroidota > Bacteroidia > Flavobacteriales > Flavobacteriaceae > Capnocytophaga. The sequence continues at coordinate 1,833 of CAUQNY010000066.1, read as the reverse complement.
GCTTCGTATATCATATCCCAAAACTGACGGCGCGTTATGGGGTCGACGCCACCGGTGGGCTCGTCGAGGAAGACTATTTCGGGATGGTGGAAGATAGCTGTCGAGAAAGCGAGCTTCTGCTTCCACCCCAAGGGTAACGAACCTACGAGTTTGTTGGCTTCTGCCTCCAAGCCGAGCTTGGTGATAAGGTCGGTACTGCGGGTTTTGATTTCCTTGCGACTCAAGCCATAGACACCTCCATAAAAGGTGATATTTTCCTGCACGGTGAGGTTGTCGTAGAGCGAAAACTTCTGACTCATATAGCCGATGTGCTTTTTTATCTGCTCTTGCTCTCGATAGACATCGAAGCCTGCTACGGTAGCCTCGCCCGAAGTAGGGTACGAAAGTCCGCAGAAGATGCGTATAGCGGTGGTTTTCCCCGCACCATTGGCACCGAGGAAGCCGAAGATTTCGCCTTTTTCAACGGTAAGGGAAATGTTGTTCACGGCTTTGAAATCGCCGAATTGCTTGGTGAGGTTATGACAGTGTATGGCTGTCCTCACCCCCGTTCCCCCTCTCCCAAGGAGAGGGGGCGAGCTGCAAAGGCTATGTGGTGTTTGGTTCCTCACCCCGTTCCCCTCTCCCAAGGAGAAGGGGCAAGCTGTAAAGGCGATGGGGTGCAAGGCGTAAAGGCGATGGGGCGAGCCGTTATAGGGAGTGGAAGTGGTGTTAAGGTTCTTTTTCATTGGTATTTCTTTTTTGAATTAGGCTCTGTTAAAGTCTTAAATTTTGAGAAAGTGCCGTACATATTAGGGGTTAGGCATTCTCCATTAGGCGTATAAAACTGTCCTCGATGGTGGGGGTGATGTGCTGCCAATCGAGGTGGGGGAAGGTAGTTTTCAGCTGTTGCTCAAATATGGGGATGTTGGTGTTTTCCTTGAGAGTAACGTGTAGGTACTCGCCAAAGGGGTAACAGCTATCAATGTTGGGGTGCTCGCGCAGGTGCTGGAGCAGTGCGTAAAGGTCGGGAGCCTTGATAGCATAGAGTGCCGTAGGGTACTGGGCGATGATTTGCTCGGGGGTGCTGGTGGAAAGCACCTTGCCTGATTGTATTAAGGCTATGCGGTCGCATAGGCTGGCTTCGTCCATATAAGGGGTGGAAACGAGTATGCTGATACCTTGCTCCTTCAGTTTCTTCAGCATTTCCCAGAACTCTTTGCGCGAAACCACATCTACCCCCGTGGTGGGTTCGTCTAACAAAAGGACTTTGGGCTTGTGAATGAGGGCGCAACATAGGGCTAACTTCTGCTTCATTCCCCCTGAGAGTTTGCCCGCCCTGCGATTGCTGAAAGGCTTTATCTGCTCGTAAATATCTTTGATAAGGTCGTAATTTTCGGCAATAGTCGTACCAAAGACGGTGGCGAAGAAGGTGAGGTTCTCCTCGACAGTGAGGTCTTGGTAGAGAGAGAAGCGGCCAGGCATATAGCCGACGTGCTTTCGGATTTGCTTGTAATCTTTTAGAATATCCCAGCCTTCTATGGTGGCAGTGCCTTCATCGGGGAGGAGAAGGGTGGTAAGCATACGAAAGACGGTGGTTTTGCCCGCGCCATCTGGACCGATGAGCCCGAAGAGTTCGCCTTTTTTCACTTCTAAAGAAAGGTTCTGAACGGCTTGGACAGTGCCATAGGACTTGCTGAGGTTATGGATAGTGATGCTTGTCATTTGTCAATTTGCCGATTTGTCGATTTGTCAATTTGCTGATTGTTACTTGATAGTTGTTTTGATTTAGCGATTTGTCTCTTTTGATTTGCCGATTTGTCGATTTGTCAATTTGCCGATTGTTACTTGAGAGTT
>CAUQNY010000065.1:0-11464 GCA_963519425.1 uncultured Capnocytophaga sp. | reverse complement strand
CGGCTGGCAAAAAGTCCGCACTATGCTCCGTTTTGAGCTTGAAGCGGGTGAAATTAAGAATTTAGAGATTATAGAATTAGCAGAGAGATAATAACCCAAAAAAGGCTGCTCAACATTATCTGTTGAGCAGCCTTTTTTAGTATCGGCAAATTGCCAAATTGACTAATTGAAATACTCACTGTACCCCACAGCTTCACCAATAAGGGTAGTAGAAGTACAGTTAGTAACTCGTACCATTACAAAATCACCGACTTTGTAATCTTCCTTAGGGAACACCACTACCGTATTCTGAGTATTGCGTCCCATCCATTCTTCGTCTGATTTCTTAGAGTTACCCTCTATGAGCACCTCTACTATCTTGCCTACTTGAGCTTGTGTGCGATACAAACTGTGCGCCTGTTGCAAGTCGATAATTTCAGCAAGCCGACGTTTCTTCACCTCTTCAGGCACATCATCAGCTATTTTTCGAGCCGCCAAAGTACCAGGGCGTTCAGAGTAAGCAAACATAAAACCAAAGTCATACTTCACATACTCCATTAACGAGAGCGTATCGCGGTGGTCATCTTCAGTTTCCGTAGGGAATCCAGTAATCATATCTTGCGAAATAGCGCACTCAGGAATGCGTTCGCGTATGTTATCTATCAAAGTGAAATATTCTTCTCGTGTATGTAGGCGGTTCATAGCCTTGAGGATGCGGTTGCTGCCGCTCTGTACAGGTAAGTGTATATACTTGCAAATGTTGTGGTGCAAAGCCATCGTGTCAATCACATCAAGGGTCATATCCTGCGGATTCGAGGTTGAAAAGCGGATGCGCATCTTAGGATAGGCAGTAGCCACCATATCAAGCAATTTAGCAAAGTTAATAGCCGTAGCTTGTTGCATTTCAGAAGCCTTGTTGAAATCCTTTTTCAGACCACCCCCGTACCACAGATAGCTATCTACATTTTGCCCTAACAGAGTAACCTCCTTAAAGCCGCGCGCCTGTAAGTCGCCAATCTCGTTGAGGATAGAGTAAGGGTCGCGACTGCGCTCGCGTCCGCGCGTAAAAGGAACAATGCAGAAAGTACACATATTATCACAGCCACGTGTGATAGATACAAACGCTGTTACCCCATTGCTGTTCAATCGTATAGGAGAGATGTCAGCATACGTTTCATCTTTAGAGAGAATTACATTCACCGCCTCACGTCCTTCTTCCACCTCTTCCAATAGATTAGGCAAATCTTTATAAGCATCAGGGCCTACCACCATATCTACAATTTTCTCCTCTTCTAGAAAAGCGTGTTTCACACGTTCAGCCATACATCCCAAAACCCCCACTTTCATCAGGGGTTTCTTGCGTTTATACACATTGAATTGCTCTAAACGCTTGCGGATAGTCTGCTCAGCTTTTTCGCGCACAGAGCAAGTGTTGATGAGTACTAAGTCAGCTTCATCTACTACATTCGTAGTGTTGTAGCCAGCTTTCGAGAGGATAGAAGCCACAATCTCGCTGTCAGAGAAGTTCATTTGGCAGCCATAGCTTTCTATGTATAGTTTTTTGGTGTTGGCACAGTTGTTTTCTAAGACAAGGCTTTGCCCTTGTTTGCTTTCGTCTATTTCTTTTGCCATAAAGGTCTGTTGCGTTTTTCAGTTTAAGGGGGCAAAGGTATGAAACAATTAGCAAATTAACAAATTGAGACGCTGGGGCAGAGGGCGAATGCACAAAGTTAGAAATTCTAGAAAAGAACAAACACAATTTCTAAGCAGATGCTTAAGCGAAAGAAAAGTTTTCTTTTGATAGTATCTCGAATCCCAAGCGAAGGAATTGCGAATCCCAAGTGAAGGACAAGCGAACTTTTCGTGAACACCAATTTTCTGTCAAACTGCCTAAAAAACAGAAAAAGCAATCACTTGCCTCAAAGCCCTTTTTACATTGCTTAAATCTTTTTCGATGAAACAAAATCCTAATGTCGTAAGTTTCACCTATGTACGACGAATAGACACGCAAGAGCAGTTGAATAATTACCAATACAGAATGAATACGAAACAAAATTAGCTTAAAACATCTCAGTTTCGCATTAGAACAAATTGCTTCATAAACACTTCTTTTTACTTCTTCATAGTATTCCAGCTGCAAACAGAAGTCTTTTAAGAATAATTTTTTTAACTCAAGCTGATACTATAAAAACTTTCAAAAACTTTTGTTCTGAAAGAAACTCTGGTAATTTTAGAAAGGAAATAAAATAAAAAACTACGCTATTTTATTTCGTTTGATTATCAATGCACTACCAAATATTAGGGAGATATTTTAAAAAATCCCAAAAAATTGTTCTTAAAAAATTTGCTACTTCTTAAAAAACTCTTAATTTTGCCCCTCGAATTAACTTATTTCAAACAAAGTAATGAAAGTGAAAATATCAATGCTAATGTTCGTTTTTGCATTGTTTTGCGGAAGCATAACAGCGCAAACGAAAGTATCTGTAACGGGTACCGTTACAGGTGGTGATGGTTTGCCCCTTCCAGGGGTGAGTGTTGTTGTTAAAGGAACAGCACGTGGTGTTTCAACAGATTTTGATGGTAAGTATCAAATCCAAGCAGCTCAAAACGAAGTGGTTGAGTTCAGCTCCTTGGGCTATACTTCCTACTCAAAAAAAGTTGATAAAGCAAGCGGAACGTTTAAATTAGATGTCGTTCTGAAAGAAGAAGCGCAACAATTGGGCGAAGTCGTAGTAACCGCTTTGGGTATCAAACGCCAAGAAAAAGCTTTGAGCTACAACGTTCAGCAGGTAAAATCAGAAGAGCTTACCAAAGTAAAAGATGTAAACGTGGTGAACAGCCTTAATGGTAAAGTAGCTGGGGTAAACATCCAACGCAGTTCTTCTGGGGTTGGGGGTGCTACCAAAGTCGTAATGCGCGGTTTGAAATCAATCGATGGAAACAACGGCGTACTTTACGTGATTGATGGGGTGCCTTTGTACAACAAGCAAAACGATGGAGGCGGTAACAATTTCGGTAAACCAGGTGGTGGAGAAGGTATTTCCGACATCAACCCAGAAGATATTGAAAGTATCAACGTACTAACAGGGCCTTCAGCAGCAGCTCTTTATGGTAGCGATGCTGCCAACGGGGTAATCCTTATCAATACCAAAAAAGGTAAAGAAGGAAAAACTGAAGTTAACCTTTCTTCTAGTATTGAACTGATGACTCCTATCCTATTGCCAGAGTTCCAAGATACTTATGGTAGCGTAGGCGACCGTAGCTGGGGAGAAAAAATGGCTACACCTTCTGGTTATAAGCCACGTAAGTTCTTCAACACAGGTACCAATATGATGAACTCAGTTACCTTCTCTACAGGAAATGCGCAAAACCAAACATTTGTTTCAGCTGCACAAACTGAAGCACAAGGTTTGATTCCTAACAACGCTTACTATCGTTACAACGTAGGGGTGCGCAATACTGCTAATTTTGCAAAAGACAAATTGCACTTAGACATAAGTGGTAACTTTATCCGTCAAGGTAGCCGTAATATGACCGCTGGGGGTGGTTACTTTAACCCACTTGTAGGTCTTTACCTAATGCCTCGTAGCTTAGACTACCGCGATGTTCAGTCTTACGAACGCTACAACCCTTCTCGTGGTATCTACGAAAAATACCAACCTTATTCTGATCGGGTAGGCGATTACTATTCTGAAAACCCTTACTGGGTAGCCAACCGTCAACTTTTCTTGAACAACAAGAAACGTTATATGATGTCAGCTTCATTAAAATACGACATCCTAGATTGGTTGAACGTAACAGGTCGTGTGCGTTTAGACAACGACTATGCTACTGCTGAAGAAAAAATTTACGCAAGTACTACCAACTTCTTGATTGGTTGGAAAAGCGAATGGGGTCCAGATAATAACGGATCTTATACAAACAACCAAACTAAAGATGAGCAAACCTATGCTGATATTATGCTCAATATGAACAAGAATTTTGGTACTGACTTCTCTTTGACTGCCAACCTCGGTTCAAGCTACAACGACCGCTACAGCACAGGTATTTCTGCAGGAGGGGTGTTATTCCGCCTGCCAAACTTGTTCTCTGCAAAAAACTTCGATCCTCAGCGCAGTGGCTCAGGCCAATCTTACTATCGTGCTAAAAACGTAGCAGTCTTCGCTAGTGCTGAGTTAGGATACAAAGGAATGCTTTATCTATCAGCAACAGGCCGTAACGACTGGTCTTCGCAACTTGTGAACTCAGCAGAGCCTTCTTTCTTCTATCCTTCTATAGGGCTTTCTGGAGTAATCTCAGAAATGACAAAACTACCTGAGTTTATTAACTACCTTAAAGTGCGTGCTTCCTATACACAAGTAGGTTCACCTATTTCTAAAACAGGTATTACCCCAGGTACTATTACACACGATTTAACTTCTGAAGGTTTGAAAACCAACAAAGTATATCCTTATCCAGATTTTAAAGCAGAGCGTACTGCTTCTTGGGAAGCTGGTTTGAATACCAAATTGTTTGATAATGCTCTTTCTGTTGATTTGACTTTGTACAAATCAAATACCTACAATCAGTTCTTTGAACAAGGACTCTCTGCTTCTTCAATCTACTCTGCTTTCTATTTGCAAGCTGGTAACGTAGAAAACCGTGGTGTAGAGTTAGCTGTAAACTACAACAAAGAATTTTTGAACAAAGAGCTTACTTGGAACTCTTCACTTACCTATTCACGCAACGTAAACGAAATTAAAGAATTAGTTCGTGGTTACAGAAATCCATTTACTGGAGAGCTTTTTGATATTACAGAAGTGCGCAAAGGAAACTTTGTGTTGCGCGAAGGAGGTAGTATGTCCGATATCGTAGTAAGAGGTGTTTTACTACGCGATGCTCAAGGTAATCTCATAGAACAAGGTTCTCAATATCGTTTCGATACTTCACAAGAAATTAAGTTAGGACGTTCAACCCCAGATTTCCAAATGGGATGGCGCAACACCCTTTCTTATCATAACATCGATTTCAGCTTCCTTTTCAACGGTAGCTTCGGTGGAGTAGTATTAGGAGGAACACAACCTATTTTGGATGCCTATGGCGTATCAAAAGCTTCTGCCGATGCTCGTGATGCAGGAGGTGTATATGTAAACGGTAAACTATATAATCCAGAAAAATACTACAATACTATTAAAGACCTCGCTGGATATTACTCATACGATGCTACCAACGTACGTCTACAAGAAGTATCTCTTAACTACACTCTAGATGGTAAGCATTTCTGGGATAAAGTAAAGAGCGTTACTATTGGAGCCATCGGTACTAACCTTTGGATGATTTACAACAAAGCTCCTTTTGATCCTCAACTTACTTTTGGTATAGGTACTTATGCTGCTACAGAGTACTTTATGACGCCAAGTGCTGCTACCTATGGAGCAAGCTTGAAAATTAAATTCTAATTTTAAAACAACGAACAATGAGAATATTTAATAAATATATAGCGGTTGCTGCCTTATCGGGCTTGGTGCTTGGTGCTTGTACGAAAGATTTCGCCGATGTAAACACTAACCCTTTGCAACCAAATGATGCTGATATTAACAGAGGTGGATATGCTTCAGGTGGTTATTTTGTCGAATTGGTGCAACGCCCTATCCCTACAGGAACCGGAGTGAATCCTGCCAACGACTATCAGGTAGTACAAAATATGAGCACCGATAACTGGGTAGGCTACTTCTCTCCTGGTCGTAACCACTGGGATAAAGGGAATAACCAAACCAGCTACTACATATCTGATTTCCGTGCCAATGGTACTTTCTCTACCCTTATCACCAAAGTGATGAACCCTTACTTTGAAATTAAGAACCGTTTGCACGATGTGAAAACAGTAAATGGAAAATTGGTTTACACTCCCAAAGATTTGAATAGCCAAGCAGTTTATTCTTTGGCACAAATCGTTAAGATTATGGGAATGCACCGCGCTACCGACCTTTTTGGCCCTATCCCTTACAGCGATATGGAACCAGGTAAAATCATTTCAAAATATGATGACCAAGAAAAAGTGTATCGCTCTTTCTTAAAAGAATTGGACGAAGCCGTAGCCATACTTAACCAATATGGGGCAGGCAACAAAGTATTGCAAGAGTTTGACCCTGTTTATGCAGGCGATACTTCTAAATGGATACGTTTAGGTAACTCTTTGATGTTGCGTTTGGCAATGCGTGTGCGTTTTGCTAATGAAAGCTTAGCACAAGAGTATGTACAAAAAGCTACTACCAATGCAGGCGGACTTATCGAAAATGATTCTCAAGCTGGTAAATTGGTTACTTCAAGCAAAAACATTTTCGACAACTCATTGGTAACTATGTTGAGCTATGGAGAACTTAAAATGGGAGCTACCATCTATTCTTACCTCAAAGGATATGATGACCCTCGTATAGCTAAATACTTTACCAAAGCTACTGCCGATACTCAAAACACCAATTACTATGGAGTGCGCTCTGGATTAGACCCTAATACTGATGGCACTGTCTACAAGAATTTCTCAGTTCCAACCGTAACGCTTACTACGCCTACTTATTGGTTGCGTGCTTCAGAAGTACAATTCTTGCTTGCCGAAGCAGCTCTTATAGGATGGTACTCCAATGATACTGCCGAAAGCCTTTACAAGAAAGGTATCGAACAGTCTTTCATAGAAAACGGATTAACTGCTGCCGATGCACAATCTTACTACAATGCTACTGGACGTCCTACAAACTATGTAGACCCTAAAAACTCATCTAACAACAAAGATGCAGCTAGCTCTATCGACAAGAAATGGTTGTCCTCAGGTTCAGCAGAAGACCAATTGGAGCAAATTATTACACAAAAGTATATTGCTAACTATCCTAATGGTTTTGAATCTTGGAGCGAATGGCGTCGTACTGGCTATCCTCGTATGTTCACCGCAGTTCAAAACTTGAGCAACGTAGGAGCTCAAAGCATCCCTCAGTCTGGTAAAGATTTTGGTGTAAGACGTTTCCCTTTCCCTGAAAATGAGTTTAAACAAAACAAGGAAAACGTAGTGCAAGCACAAACTATGTTGGGTGGCCCAGATAACGCTGCTACCAACGTATGGTGGGACAAAAAAACTAAATAATTTAAAACTATGAAAAAGATAATATATACGTTGTTAGTCCTTTCTGCAACTTTAACCTCTTGCAGCAAATGGACAGAGACCGAGTCGAAAGCTGAAGAGTTTGATAACAAAGCTTTCGAAGACTTGAAGCAAAAAGGATATGCCAACAAATGGGTATCAGAGTCTGAACGCACAGAAGAAAACAAAAAAGCCCTTGAAGCTTATTGGGCTATGTTGCGCGAGTACAAGCAAAAGGCTTGGCTCAATACAGGTAAGGAAGGAGGCCAAACTCCTATGGTATACTTCTGGTTCGATGGGCCTACTTGGCAACCTGTAAAAGGAATTGCTCGTGGTTGGCTACAAGCAGTGCCAGACTCAGTAGTAGCTCTCTCTATCTGGGGTGGAGCAGGTATACGTCCTGATCAACTTACAGTGAATCACAAAAAGGATGTTGAAGTTTTCCATAAAAAAGGTGGTGCTATTTTGTTTTGCTGGCAAACACCAGGGGTAGGTCTTGGATTGCCTCCTACCAAAGATGGTATCTCAGGATATCAAAACTTTAAAACTAAATTCCCTTATGCAGAGTGCTATGACCAATGGGGTGAAATCTATGCACGCGAATTGTCTCGCTACATCATCGCTATGGATTTTGATGGCTATGATGTCGATTGGGAAACTTGTGGCGACCACGGTTCTGTAACCGAAGAAGGAACTCCTTTAATGATTGACCAAAATAATGAAAATAGCAACTTGGGTAGATTTGTAAAAGAAATGGCTAAATACTTTGGCCCTGTAGGCGAAAATCACGCTGTGAAAACACAAGCAGAACGCGAAGCTAATATTAAAGCTTTGTTTGAAGCTTCTACAGCAGGTTTCCATGCTAAAGAAAAAGAGTATATAGATGAGTTTAAACCTTATCTACCGGCCAACTATCTTACCAAACGTTACTATTTCTGTGCCGATGTACCTTGTGGGGTAGCTGCTATTTTTAGAGGTGCTAACTTCCCTAAATATTTTGACAAACACTTCTTACAAGATTATCAAGTAGATGGTGTTGGTACACATATCCAACATTTAGGAGGAAAGTATTATAACTCTACTTCTGCCAACTATCAAGCAGGAAACTTCCGTGTGATGATCAATAAAGGTAAAGCGGTAAATAGAGGTGAAATATGGGGCTTAGGTGCTTATCACGGGCAAAGTGACTTTGCAGTAACAAGTGAAAGTGATGCACACTTTAAAAAATATCTTCAAGATAATAATATCAAGAGAAGCTATTTGCATTATGCTTGGACTCGTGAAGCCATTCGTCTAGCAAACCCACGACCAGATTATTCTGGCTACAAAGAAATGGAACCAATGATTATTCTCCCTTAAAAAAATAGAACGATGAAAAATATACTTTTTAAATTAACAGGGGTGGCCTTTTTCTTCGGGCTCACCGCTTGCCAAGAAAAGTTAGACTCAGGCAATAATAATAGCCTTGCAACTGTTCCAGCAGTGTATATGAGTGCTGATAATACTAGCGTAAGTTTTGCTAAGTCTACCCAATCAGGTAGTACTAACTTTGAGATACGCTTGTCTAACTTAAGAGATAGAAATGAGACAATTACCATCTCTGCGGTAGATTTCTTCCCTGAATATAATAAGAAGAATACTACTACCTACAAGATGCTACCAGCTTCTGAGTACAAATTGGTAGAAAAAGGAAATGCAAGTAATAGCTCTACCAATGGTTCTTTGACAGTTACTGTTAAACCAGGGCAAACATCTGTACAGGTAGATGTAGAGGTAAATCCTTTGAACGAAGACACTTACCCAATGGGAATTAAATATGCTATTCCTTTGCGCATAGTTTCTTCTTCTTTGCCAATCTTGTCTAAAAAAGATGTGATTGTTACACTTAACCGTCCTTTCAAAACCTCTGTTCCTAAAATTAAACAAGGGTATGCTTTAGGTCTTAAATTGGCTGATAACATAGAAGCAAGCGAGGAGTTTACAGTACAAGGCTTGTTCTTGTATGAAAAATTCCATGCTTATGATGGTGTTCACGTGAATATGTCGCTTTTCCAAGGTGCTATGTTACCTTATACTCGTATTGATGCAGGAAAAATACAAGTTAAAAACGGTGGAGGGGATAGCCCTGACGACTGGGCGATAACTTCTGATATCGCACCAATGAAATGGTGTCAAATAACCTTTACCTACAAAGATTCTTTCCTTAAGCTTTATATCAATGGTAAGCTAATTAAAACTTACCAACGTCCTAGCTTGAAAATAGAACCTGGTATGCGTATCAATATCGAAAATACTCAAACTTCCTACTCTGCAACACGTTATTTCCGTGAATTCAGAATATGGAATAGAGTACTTACCGATGCTGAAATTATCGATGGTTTGTACTTACCTGCTGACCCCGATAGCAAAGGATTGGTTGCTTACTTACCTCTTACTGAGAAAGAAGGATGTAAAGACAAAAGTCATTACGACAATACAACCATCTATCGTAAAGGAACTTCCAGATCTAATTCAGGAATACAAGATGGAGGACAGTTTGTAAAAGACATAGAGGAATCAGAATTTATTAGCAAAATCGAATGGAAAGAGAATGTTAAATTCCCTGCCGAAGGATTAGAAACAGAAGAATAATAATTATGAGATTTGTCCCAAAAGTTATTTTTTATAATAATTTTACATTGTTACTTTTGGGGCAATCTCTTTTTAAAATCACACACATTATGAAAAGGATAACAATTAAAAGTTTAGCGATACTTTTCTCTTTAGCAATGTTTGTTGGCTGTAAAAAGGAAGAAATTACTGTTCAAAAGAACGATAAAAGCCAATGGGACATAGAGAAGAACTTTGTAGATGACGATATTCGTACTCGTCTTGGATATGATCCAAGATATGACTATGCCACACCTACATCTTCAGAAGTGGTAGCTCCTATGCTTACTTTACAAGGATTTACCCTTACAGATAAGAATACACGTACATTGGAAGTGAAACTTACAAAAGCATCTGAGAAAGATGTGAACGTTTCATTGGTGTACGATGCCACATTGTTTGACAAAGTAAGAAGCAATTATTCAGGATATGAATTAGGAGAAGCTTCATTGGCTCAGATACCTACAGTTCAAAAAACGATAGCAGCAGGTACTACTACCACTACTTTTGAAATACAGGTAACTAACCAATCTGATTTTAGCAAAAAAGTAATCCTACCTTTTGCTGTAAAAGTGAGCAATAACGACTTTGTAAAAACAATCAATGGAAAAGATTACTTTGTAGTTAGAGTTTATCCTAAAGGGCTTACTTTTGATACTGCAAACAAAAAAGTTCTCAAAGAGGCTGTTTTAAAAAATGGAAAAGCAGAAATGACTAACAAATCAGTTAGTATAGCTGTAACTTCTTCTGATGCAACAGGTACTGCTATCTCATTAGGTTTAGAGCGTGATAATACTCTCGTAACAACAGGAACCTTAGCTCCTGATAACGTAGTAGGTACCATTAGTAAAATAGATTTTAAAGACAAAACTTCTGGTACTATTTCCTTTACTTTACAAAATATAGATGGCATTACTGCTAAAGGGACCTATGTGGTACCTTTTAAATTAATGGCTTATGATGCTGCAGGAACAGGACACAAAGTGCTTGATACTCCAATATTAGTAAATATTGAGGTAGGAGAAGAAGGTATTCCAACAGATAATGAAATAGAAGTATTAACTAGCTATTCTGGATTGTTAATGGATAGATCTAAGTATAGTTTTGAAACTAACTATCAGTCTAGCCATATTGAAAAAATGCACGATGGCAATCCTTATGGCAATCCTTGGTGGATAGACACTAGCTTTGATGAATCAAGTGAAGAGTCAGTTTATGTAGATGCAGTTTTCAGTTCTAAGACTGTTGTTAACGGTATTAAGATAACACAAAATACTGGCAATAAGAGAATAGGTCATGTAGCTTTATATGCAGTAACTGATGATGGTGTTTTTGTGCCTCAAGGAACTTATACCTCTACTGGTGTTAAGCCAAGAATTTTGTATATTAAGTTTAAGAAACCAATTAAAGTAACTAAATTGTCTTTGGCTTATTTCAGAAATTCAGATGATCAGTATATAGATATTCACGAAATGCAGTTCTTCTAATAGAGAATAAGCTTTAATTTCTTAAGAAGTAGTATCTTCCTTATTGCTGAGTACCAGCGGTAAGGAAGATATTATTTTTAGAAGACAGTACTACATTTGTATGCCTAATTGCTTTCTAAACCAATGGAAAAAAGGAATTTTTAAAACATAAAAGTCGGGGCACCCAATGGGTGGCCCCACAATAAAACACCGGACCGCCACAGGATTAGAACCACCAACCCTAACAACCCGCATAAGA
>CAUQNY010000064.1:0-11543 GCA_963519425.1 uncultured Capnocytophaga sp. | reverse complement strand
CCAGATTCTTTGCGTAGGTCGATTTTTTGACCTTTTTGTAGATTGATTGCCATAATATTAATTTGTGAATTAGTCCATTTGGTTATTTACCAAATTGGAGAAGTTTATAATTTTGTTAATTGTACTTGTTTAAGTAGTCTTCCAAACCACCTTTCATTCCCATTCCTACAGCCTCGAATTTCCATTCGCCATTGCGTTTGTAGATACGGCCAAACTCTACAGCTGTTTCAATAGAAAAGTCCTCTTCCAATTCGTATTTGAGAAGTTCTTCGTTAGTTGCCGAATCAAAAATACGGATGAAAGAGTTGCGTACCTGACCGAAGTTCTGACCGCGCTGAGCAGCCTCGTGAATAGTAACTACAATGCAGATTTCAGAAGCTGTGGATTCGATTTTGGAAAGGTCTACAACGATTTGCTCATCGTCGCCATCACCTGCTCCCGTACGATTGTCACCTGTATGCACTACGGCATCGTTAGGCGATTTGAGATTGTTGTAGAAAACAAAGTGATTGTCGGACAAGAGTTTCTTGTTGTCTCCCAAGATAAATACCGACGCATCCAAATCAAAATCAGTACCTGTAGCAGAGCTGTTGGTATCCCAGCCCAACCCTACAGTGAATTTAGGAGCATTAATGCGCTCCCTTTGTCCTTTTTGTAAGTTGATTGCCATAATATTAATTTATCAATTAGTTAAACAGGCCTTTTAGCCCATTAAATGTTAGTTATTAAGATTGAGGTCTAGCATAGAGTTAAGAATGTTTTTTTCTTCCTCTATGTTCAGCTGTTCGTCGGTAAGGTTGTTGTTGTCAATGGTTTCGCGATACTTTTTCAGCAGCTCTTTAACGTCGTCGGGAAAACTATTGCGCACTTCTTTACGCTTTTCTTCTAAGATTCCTATTTTTCGATCCAATTCTCCTTCTAGCGTACCGCTGTTGCAAGTGTTTTTTTCGCGGTTTAGTTGGTGTTTAAACGCTTCTTTCAGAAGGTAAAACCCATTGGTTTGCAAGTTCCAAATAAACTCATCATCAGAACCGAGTATTCTGAAAAGCTCAAAATACTGTCTACTAGCACAATAACCACACACAAAACGCAGTTTGAAATTCTTGGTTGCCAATCGAGAGAGCAAGAGCCGCTCAATGCCCAAGCCTTCCAACGCGTAGAGTTTGGTACCCTGTACAAGAAGTAGGTGAGTAACATCATCGTCATCACGAAAGTAGCTTTGCGCATACTGGTTAGGAAAACTGCGAATCGAAGACAGGTTGTAGGGTTTATACAGCCCCGTAAGGGTGCTGTAGGCGGCCTCTAAAAGAGCTGACACCTCTGTTTCGTGAAAACGCTGGTCAGTTTCAAAGCTACTCTCTCTCTTGTCGGAATGTGCTAACTGAGCGAGGTAAGCTTTGTGAGCATTGATTTCGGTATCGATGTTCAAGATAGTAGCCTCTTTCTGCTTTTTCAACTTCCGCAGTAGCTCAATAAGACTATCGGTATACTGCAAATGGAAGAGCTCCAGCTTGCTAGCGTCCAAGGCTTCGACATTCTTTTCAAAGAAAGAATGAATAATCTCGGTACGCACCGCAATTCCAACGAGGTCAGGCTGCTTGAAAAAGTTCTCCAAAATCTTGAGCTTCTGCAATCTTCGCTTGCTGTCGTTCAGTATTTTCACGTCTGTTTCCAAGGGTTATCGGGCTCTGTTCTGCAACTGGTTTTTAAGCGTGGTTTCTAAGTTCTGCAATTCGTTGTCCAACTGGCGGCGGGTTTGTTCGCCTTGCTGTTGAATTTGTCTCACCTCGTTCAGCGTATTAATCAGTGAAGTCGTTGTTTCGCGCAAGGTATCCATAGAAACAATTGTTTGCTCGTTGGCACGTGCTACGTTTACACTATTTTGTTGTAGGCGTTGGGCATTTTTTCGCAAGATATCCTCGGTAGTTTGTGATACGCGCTGTTGCACCTCGATATGCTGCTGCTGACGGTGTAAGGCAACAGCCAAAGTGAGTTGATTTTTCCAAACAGGCAACGTAGTGGTAAGAATAGTCTGAGCTTTCTCTGCAATAGACACGTTGTTATTTTGTATCAAACGGATTTGAGGCAGCGACTGCAAGATAATAAAACGCACAACTTTAAGATCGGCTAGACGGCGGTCTAAACGGTTGGCAAAATCGCGCTTGTCAGAAATCTGATAATCTTGGTAGGCATCAGGATTGGCTTCCATCAAGGCAAGTTCTTGTTTGGTTTTCTCGTAACGGAGCGTCCCTGCCACAATATACTCTTCTATTTTTTTGATTGCCTCAACATTACTGCTAAAAATGGTTTGCAAGACAGCATTGTCCTTGGTGGAGTTAATGATGCCCGCATTGACCTTGTTCGAAATGTCCGAGATGTTAGTTACTATCTTATCGTACTTAGCAAATACGTTCTCTACAGTAGTAACCATACGGCTGAGGAGGGGTATTTTCTTAAGGAACTTTTTGAAAGAGCCTCCTTCAAGTTCATCTACATCTACGTAGTTGAGTTCTACGAGAAGTTTATTAATAAGTTCGCCTACCTCGCCTGAGTTAGAGCGACGCACATTGTTCAAAAAACTATCACTCTGCGAAGCCAGAGTATTTTGGAGTTCAGCCCCAAAGTTAATCACTGAGTTAGGGCTACTTTCTTCTATACTAGCGGCCAAGGTTTCATACTTACTCGTCTGGGCTGGAGTGAGGTTTTGCAGGTTCACATTCCCATTTTTGTCGACTACCTGACCGTTGGCATCTAGCATTTGTATTTCTAAGTTTTGATTCATCGTTTGTTACGGCCAATTATTTAATGATTTGTCCTTTATAGTATTTAGAGAGGAAGAAAGCGAGATCTTCTTTGTAACCTATTCCAGAAGCCTCAAACTTCCACTGACCATTGCGACGATAGAGTCGACCGAACTCCACAGCTGTCTCAATAGAGAAATCTTCGCCAAGTTCGTATTTAGCGACTTCTTGTCCTGTGTTGTTATCTACAATGCGAATGTAGGAATTGCGCACTTGTCCATAGTTCTGGCCTCGGCTTTGTGCCTCGTGAATTGTTACCACAAATAGTATTTCGTTCACGCGAGGATCTACCTTGCTCAGGTCTACCTGAATGCTCTCGTCATCGCCATCAGCACTATTGCCTCCTGTAGGATCGTCGCCAGTGTGGTGCAGTGCTCCATCGGGAGAATCAACATTGCCATAGAAAACGAAGAAAGGTTCTGAAGGAATTAAACGCTGATCGTCAATCATAAAAGCCGATGCGTCCAAATCAAAATCATAGCCAGTACCCTCATTAGGATCCCAGCCCAAACCGATGGTCATATTTTGCAGACCTATATCTATGCGTTGTCCTTTTTGTAAGTTGATTGCCATATTACAAGTGTTTTTCTGTTAAGTTTAATCGGTTGCAAATATAATACTTTTTTGCAAGAAAATACATTTTTTTAGAAGAAAAAAACAAATCTTTTGCATCAGTATAAAAAAGAATGCTCAGAACTAAGCCTGAGCATTCCTTGTGTTATTTTAGAGAGTAGGGCTCTACTGCCAAATGCAAAATGCACTTCTCCCTACTTTAAAAGAACTTTAAGCAAAATCGACCCTCAAAAAAGTCAGAAGCCTTCTCAAGATTAGCTTCTAAAACCTATATGCCTGTATAATTCTCTGGCGTAATAGCTTTGAGTTCAGCTTTAACAAGCTCCGAAACTTGCAACGTGTCAATAAACTGAGTAATAGTCTCGGCTGTGATAGCCGCATTGGTACGTGTAAGGCCTTTGAGAGTTTCGTAAGGGCTGGGATAGCCTTCGCGGCGCAAGATTGTCTGGATAGCTTCGGCTACTACTGCCCAATGGTCTTGTAGGTCTTGGCGTATCTTATCTTCGTTCAAAAGCAATTTGTTCAAACCTTTCAAGGTAGACTGTAGGGCGATGAGTGTATGTCCGAAAGGAACCCCTACATTTCGCAATACAGTACTATCGGTAAGGTCTCTTTGAAGGCGCGAAATAGGCAATTTGGCCGACAGGTGTTCCAACAGTGCGTTAGCGATGCCCAAGTTGCCCTCAGAGTTTTCAAAATCTATAGGGTTTACCTTGTGAGGCATTGCCGAAGAACCTACCTCTCCTGCTTTGATTTGCTGCTTAAAGTAGTCCATCGAGATATAAGTCCAAATATCGCGATTCAAGTCTATCAGAATAGTATTGATGCGCTTTTGAGCATCAAAAAAAGCTGCCAGATGGTCGTAGTGTTCTATTTGAGTAGTAGGGAATGAATGGTGCAATCCTAAAATATTCTCTACGAAGTGGGTACCAAAAGTCTTCCAGTCAATCATTGGGTAGGCCACTTTGTGGGCGTTGTAGTTGCCTGTGGCTCCTCCAAATTTAGCAGCATAGGGCACTGCTTTAAGCATTTTGAGTTGTTCTTCTATGCGCACTACAAACACTTCAAACTCTTTTCCTAAACGGGTAGGCGAAGCTGGCTGACCGTGGGTGCGTGCCAATAAGGGAATATTCTTCCACTCAGCAACCAAAGCTTTCAGCTTGCTGAGCAACTGTTCCAAAGTAGGCAAATAGACCTCTGCTACCGCTTCTTTGAGGCTGAGAGGAATGGCTGTATTGTTAATATCTTGTGAGGTAAGACCAAAGTGGATAAACTCTTTGTAAGGCTGCAACTGAAGGCGGTCAAAAGCTTCTTTCAGGTAGTACTCTACAGCCTTCACATCGTGATTGGTTGTCCTTTCTATCTGTTTCACTTTCAAAGCTTCTTCCAAAGAAAAATCCTGATAGAGCGCGCGCAAATAGGGATACTGCAGCTTAGGGAAGTTTGCCAGCTGGGGCAATGGTAGTTCGCACAATGCGATAAAGTACTCTACTTCCACTTGTACGCGATAACGAATAAGTGCCATTTCAGAAAAGAAAGGCACAAGGGAAGCTGTCTTGTCGGCATAACGCCCGTCGATAGGAGAAATGGATTGTAACATTTTTTTAAAATTTTAGCAAATTAGGGTTTAGGGAATCTATTGTTTAGCGTGAAGTAAGCGGGTAAGCCGAATGGCCAAATCGGTGAAGATAACCTTCCCGTTGCCATTCCGCTCTACGTGCACGATTGCTTCTTCTATAAGACGATGAATAGCCTCTATGTTAGCCCCGTGAATAAAAGGAGCGAACTTGCGCAACTCAAACGAGGAATCGTTGAATTGCATATATACTAAGGAAGAGGCTGTATAGTTCAAAAGAAAAGCTTGCCTAAAAACCTCAGCACAATACTGCAAAAACTGTTTCTGCATTTCGCGCCCCACAGTATTCACTTCTTCGCTCCACTGCAACAGACCTTGTATGGCAGTTTTGTTGCCTCGTGCGCGGTAGGCACTTCGCACCCAAGCGATGAACCAACGCTCAAAGATAGCTTCTTCGTTTTCTTTGTTGCTCATCAGCTGGAGAGCCTTGTTAAAATTGCTCTGTGCTCGCACTGCTATCTTGGTAGCTTCTGCCTCAGTGAGCCCTCGCTGTTCAAGTCCCTCTCTAATAGCATTCTCGCTCAATGGAGGAAATCGCAAAATCTGGCAACGCGACTTGATAGTGTCCAAAAGGGCATTTTCATCTTCTACCACCAAGAGAAAAAGCGTTTTTTCAGCAGGCTCTTCTAAAAGTTTCAGCAGCTTGTTGGCAGCTTCGGTATTCATTTTCTCTGCCATCCACACAATCATCACCTTATAGCCTCCTTCAAAAGATTTCAGAGCTAACTTATTGGTAATTTCTTTAGCCTCGTTCACCCCTATGTTAGCTTGTTTCTTCTCAATGCCCAAGAGTACAAACCAATCAAAAAGACTGCCATAGGGTTGTTCTTTAACAAAGGTACGCCATTCGTCCATAAAAAGAGCACTCACAGGGTCTTTTTTCACCTTGTCATTAGCAGCAGTAGGAAAAGCAAAATGGAGGTCTGGGTGAGCCAGTTGGGCACATTGCGCTTCGGCTCTAGGGTTCCCGTCAGACAAAATAAGCGTCGCATAGGCAATAGCCATTGGCAGTCCTCCTTGCCCCTCGCCTGCTACAAAAAGCTGTGCGTGGGGAATACGCCCTGCTGCTACGCTCGCCTGCAAATAGCCTTTAATGGTGTCGTAGCCTAAAATATCTTTAAAGTTCATTTTTCTTTCTCATTCTCATATTCAAAAACTCTACCCCCAGCGAGAAAGCAATCGCAAAGTACAAATAGCCCTTAGGCACTGCGCCTACGGTTTGCCCCGCCAATACGGCCTCGGAAAGGTGCATACTCTCTGTGATAAGCATAAAACCTATGAGAATCAAAAACGAGAGCGCTAATATTTGAATTGACGGATTTCGGTTTACAAAGTCGCCTACAGGATTAGCAAAAAGCATCATAATCCCCACAGAGAGCACCACAGCGATAATCATTAGGTAAAGAGCTCCTTGCAAGCCATTGGTCATCCCAACGGCGGTGAGAATACTATCAACAGAGAAGATAATATCAATGAGAAGTATCTGTACGATAGTCCCCGTAAAAGAAGCGTGCTGACGCGCTTCGGGGTTTTCAGAATGGGTGACGTGTTCTATATGGTTCACTTTGGCGTGAATCTCCTTGGTCGATTTGTACAACAAAAAGATACCACCACCCAACAAAATAAGCGACTGACCGTTAAAGTGTGCTGAGAACCATCCCCAATCAAAGCTGAGAAGAGGATCTTTGAGCTTGATGAGCATCGAAACTCCAAGAAGAAGTAGTATGCGCAGAAACATTGCCAGTAAAAGCCCCAAGCGCGTAGCTTTTTTGCGCTGGTGTTCGGGCAATTTCCCTGTAACGATAGAGATAAAAATCACGTTGTCAATTCCTAAGACAATCTCAAGAAAAGTCAGGGTAATAAGAGCTATAAGAGCATCGGGAGTAAAGAGAAATTCCATTTTTATAACCACTATTTAAAGTGCAAAGATAATAAAGTTTCCAATAAGAGCTACACAATAGGAAAATATTTTTAGCAGGTCAAACAGCAAAAAAATCATTGTATTTCAACGACTGCCCCACTCTACACACTAGCCAAAAAACTCACAACTTGAACTACTCGTTTTAGTTTACCTCAAGCTATTACCTTGTCCAGTTATCTCACTAGTCGTTCCAATCAGCAAATTGCCCAATCTACTCGTTCAGCAATTTCTTAAAAGTAGCTCGGCGAGCAAAGATAATGGGGTCAAAACTCTTCCAAAGTTGCTGAATAGCCATATTTTCCTCTAATTCAGGTGTAATAACACAATGTTTCACCCCATTGCACTTGAAAACCTCGTAGTAATAATCAAAGAGAAGAGCAGGGATACCTTTGCTCTGATACTCAGGGGCAACCCCTATGAGGTAAAACTCTACTGTGCTGTGATGCTTTTTAGCTTGCCACAAGTGCCACCAACCAAAAGGAAACAACTTGCCTTGGGCTTTCTGCAAAGCCTCAGAGAAAGAAGGCATCACAATTGCAAAACATATCAGCTTTCCGTCCTTATCTTCTATGAAACGGATATAATCCGGATTAATAAACGGAATGTACTTCTTCTTAAAATATTCTATTTGTCGTTCGCTAACAGGCACATAGGAAGCCAATCTCGAATAGGTATTGTTGTAAAGCTCAAACATTGCATCTACGTGTTTGAGCACCTCCTTAGTGGTAGGAGTATCTATAAGTTTTACCCCATAGCGTTTTTTGATAGCCTCAGCCGTTTTCTTAAAGACAGCTGGTTTGGTATTTTCAAGGAGGAAAGACATATCAATGAATCCTTTCTCTTTCAGAAAGCCCAACTGTTCGAGGTGTTCCCGATAGTAGGGATAGTGGTACCAAGTCATCATATTGGCAATATGGTCATACCCTTCAGTTAGGAGACCTACCTTGTCCATACTAGAAAAACCCATTGGCCCCTCCATATAGGCAAGATGATGTTCTCGCCCTTTCTCAGCCACCTTGTCCAAGAGTGCTTTGGTTACAGCTAGGTCGTCAATCATATCAAGCCAGCCAAAGCGTATTTTTTGAGCTCCTTGGCGTAGGTCGTGTTGGTTTACAATAGCAGCCACACGCCCTACCATTTCATTCTTACTATTAAAAGCTGCGTAAAAAAAGGCTTGCGCATTTTCGAAAACAGGATTTTGCTTCTTGTCAAAAGAAGCTACCTCATCTGCAATAAGAGGAGGTACCCAATAGGGATGCTTTTTGTATAACGAGAGAGGAAACTTCACAAAATCTGCGAGTTCCTGTGGCGTAGTAAGTTCTTTAACCGATAACATTCTTTCTTCTCTTTTTAGGTTTTTTCTTATGTTTAATCTTTGTAGGTTTCATTTTCTCTTTGAGCACTTTCTTGACATAGCTATTGTGGTTGTCAATGCGATAAGAAGCCCCTGCCAACAGAGAATAGCGCGAAGGAGTATCTTTCCAGCCTACGCCTAAGTCAGCATTGAGCTGTATTTTGTCAGAAAGCAAAAAAGCAACCCCAAGGCGTGTAATCTGGTCGTCGTATCCGTGACTGTAAACACCTTGTTGCTCGGCAAAAATGCTAAACCAACCGTTGTCTAAGTTATGTGTAAGAGTCAGCACATAGCTGTATTCGGCATTTTGCTGACTAAGGAATCGGTCGCCTATGAGGTTCAGTACCGTTACGATGCGAGGCATAGGTTCCATTTGGAAGATAGCAGCCACCTTGGGCGAGAGGCTTGGCACTTGCTCGTAGTAATAGCGTTTATTAGGAAGAAAGTTCATCCCTGCATAAATAGCAATAGAGGGAATGAGGTTTCGCCAACGGAAAGAGTTGTTCGCTTTCCAACTGTAGATATTAGGTTTTTCGTCTAAAAATTTAGGTTTGAAGAGGAGGTATTTAGCACCGATAGTGTTATTCACAAAGCCTATGTGAGAAGAAGCAGCCCCCGCAGCTATGGTGCGGTCAAAAGCTAATGTACCGTTGAGCATCACTTCCAGCTCTTCTTTGAAGAAGCCATAGCGGGCGGCATAGTTCACCCCTACAAAGTGCATTTTAACCCCCGCATACCGGTGAGAGCTTCGCTCGTACCAAAGGCCACCCTCAAACTGCAAAACCCTTGCCCCTACCGCATAAGCACTTTGCGAGGTGCCAGGAAGGTTAGAGTTAATTATTTCTGTGTACTGGGCAAAGATTACAGTGGGAAAGAGAGCCCAGAGAAGGAGTAAGCATATTTTGTTCATTGTAAGCCTTTTTGGGCGACAAAGATACAAATAAATAGGAAACTAACAAACCTAATGCCCTGCCAATAGGTCAAACACACAAAAATACAAATTAGGGAATAAGAAGTCTGAGAGACTCCCCCTGCCTTAACTTAAGCGAAAGATGAACGAAGTATTAACAAAGACTAATTGTGAAAGTAGTTAGCCAATGAATAGCCTAATTCTAATTTAGCGCAGAATTTTGCGAAGCGTAAGGGTAGCTAAGAGCAAGTAAAACAGGCACAGTCCCCACATTCCCAACCAATAGGGCATAATAGTAGGCAACGAGGCTCCCATCTGAGTGATAGAAATAAAACCTTTTGCTCCCAAAGTGGTAGGAACAATGTACGAAAAGACATTCAACCACTCAGGCATTGCTACCGAAGGCCACGAAAAGCCCGTTAGCATCATTGCAGGCAAAGAAGTGTACATAATAAGCATAATAGCATCTTCTCTACGGCGCAAGAAGTTCAGCAAGCAGAGCCCCATAAACACTATCGATAGAATAAAGGGAGTCATAAACACCATTGTGGTGAGCATTGTGTTGCGCATCGGGATACCAAAAAGAGGCATTACAATTCCTAAGATGATGAGTAAAATCAGCATAGAAAAAGCCAAATAGGTAGTAGCTTTGCCCATCACAATAGGCAGTGCCCCCCAAAAAGTATGCGAATTGGGGTATATCTTGTGGAGCTTATTGCCTTCACGCATTGAGCCTCCTAAAATACCTACCGCAGTAAGAATCGTAGTCTGAAAAATAATCACAAACACTATGGGAATGAGAAAAGTAGCATAGCCAGAAGAAGGATTGTAAAGGCTTACTACTTTAGCACTCACTGGCATTGCTTCGTCAGTTGCTTGGGTGGGGAGCTTGCCTTGTGCCGAAGTGCGCTTCACCTCTACCCCTGCATTCAGATAGACAGCTGCCATTTTGGCTGCTGTTAGCACTTGCTTGTAGTAGAGTATGTAAGAGGCATCGGCATAGACCGAGATAGAAGGTTGTTCTCCACGTTGTAGGTTGTGCGAAAAGCGACTGGGAATGGTTACTATCCCGCGTATTTGCTCTTGCTGGAAAGCCTTTTTAGCTTCAGCAAGGTTCGGGTAACTGTTGTAAATAGCTACCCCACTATTGGCATCTATCATACGCAACAACTGGCGGCTTTGCGCTGTATTGTCAGCATCAACTACTCCGATAGGAAGCTCTTGCAAAGTCTCTTCAGAATAGAGATAGGTGTAGAGAAACGACACCAATACGGACACCATTACAAAAGAAAAGAACACCGCCTTGTCGCGGAATATGTACTTGGCTTCCCAGAGCATCGCACGGGTGAAGTCAGCGGAACTTTGATATATATAATTTCTAAACAGTTTCATATCCTCCTGATTTTATCTTTTTTACAAACATAGGGTATGCCACTACCAGCAGCAGGCCAAAGAGCAAGAGCGCCAAAAGCGGTTGCCAAGTCATCTCTACAGGTACCCCTTTGATAGCGCGATTCACATAATACTTCATAAAATGAGCGTATGGGAAGATTTGTGCCAAATACTGTATGCTCTTGGGCAGCCCTTCCATCGGGAAAGTGTAAGCGGCAAACGAGAAAGCTATAGCTGTAAAACCACTACCTACTGTAAGTGCTGAACGGAAATTAGGAAGCAGAGCGACCAGAGTGATTCCAATAATCTGATAGACAATAACCAAAGCAAAGGTAATAAGTACCACATTCAGCATTGGGATGTGCAGAGGTGCCCCAATAAGTCCAAAAAGGAGATAGTTCATCCACCACGCCACAAAGAAAAGGGCTAAAGTGTAAGGAAGGAGTTTGCCTACAAGAGCTTTTAGCGGATTGCCGCCTGCTCTTTTGAGCCATTGTTTGCCTCTACGGTAGCGGAGTTCTATGCCCAATACATAGACGGTTACCATCATTACTATCATCTGAAACATCATAGGCAAAAAAGCTGTTAGCAGATAGTAGGCGTAGTTAGCATAAGGATTGTACAAACCGTGGTCATCTACTTTTACGGATTGAGCTTCAGCATATACCTTATCGGCTTGTTGTCCTTTTTGCATTTTCTTTTTCATCACCAATCCAGCTGAAAAAGTACCTATTGTGGTCTGAAAGTCCTTTTGAATAAGCCCCGCTGCTAACATAAACTGGTTGTTCGTGTAGCAAATCACTGATTGGTTTTCGCCTTTGAAGAGCTTCTGCTGGAAGTTGGCAGGAATGACAATAAAGCCCATTATCTGTTGTTGCTGGATAAGGCGTTGCGCTTCCTGCTCATCGGTGAGTTTGATTTTCAGGTCGATATTGGGCGTAGCATCGAGCATACGC
>CAUQNY010000063.1:0-11674 GCA_963519425.1 uncultured Capnocytophaga sp. | reverse complement strand
CTTATGGTGATTATGAGAGATTTAAACTTAATGCTCTATTACTTGATGAACCTGATTCTCATTTACATTTTAATCATCAAAGTAGATTGTATTCCCATCTAAAAAAAGTATCTGAAGATACTAATAAACAAATATTCATTATTACACATAATTCAACTCTAATTTCGCAATTTGATAAAGTTTTATTTCTTGAAAATAATAAGAAAGAAATAAATACAATTCCGTTAGATGAATACTTAGAAAATCATTTAAAAAAGATAGATGAAAATCATTATAATGTAATGAAGGAGTTAAGTGAGGCTAAAAAAGAAAAAGAAAATTTGGAGAAAATATTAAGTGATAGTAAAAAACCTATAATTTTTTGTGAAGGCACTTCTGATGTTTCTATATTAAAAAAAGCTTTTAAAAAATTATACAATTTAGAATTATTTGATAATGAAGTTAGAATTGAAGGTAGTAATGGAGAAGGAGAAGTTGGTAATAAGGTAAAGAATAATAAAACAGAGAATATTATTATTGGAATTTTAGATAATGATTTGGCAGGACAAAGGCAAAGAGATAGTATCATTAAAAATCACAATTTTAGAGAGATTGAAAGCACTTATTGTGTAAATGGTAATAATCACTTAGTTATTCTTCCTATTCCAGAGTTTAGAAAAAACGCTGCTGTATATTTTGAAAATAAAACATTTATTGAATATTTATTTTCTGATGAAACATTAGAACAAAAATTGCAAGTAAATTTAATTCAACACAGGGGAGAAACATTTAAAAGATTTGATGATTCTAAAATTGATTTGATAAAATCTCAAATAATAAAGAATATAGATAAATTAGAGAAAGATGACTTTATCTATTTTAAACCTCTATTTGAAAAAATAGCAAAAATAATAAAATACCAGTTGCCTAGTGCTTAACCCCTATTTCAAATCTCAAGACAAATCATTTTACCTCCTTCACGGAGATACGATGGAACTGTTACCACAGTTTCATCGCAAGTTTGATATGGTCTTTGCAGATCCTCCTTATTTTTTATCAAATGGAGGACTTACTGTAAATAACGGCGAAATTGTAAGCGTTAATAAGGGAGATTGGGATAAATCAAAAGGAATAGCTTTTGTAAATGATTTTAATAGGCAATGGCTTACTTTAGTACGCGAAGTGATGAAAGAAGAGGCTACTATTTGGATTAGTGGTACGATGCATAACATCTTTTCAGTAGGGCAAATACTTACAGAATTAGGTTTTAAAATACTCAATATTATCACTTGGGAGAAAACCAATCCACCCCCTAACTTTTCTTGTAGGTACTTTACCCATTCTACTGAGCAAATCATTTGGGCAAGAAAAGAAGAAAAAACGCCTCATTACTTCAATTACGAACTAATGAAAGAACTGAATGGTAATAAGCAAATGAAAGATGTATGGCGTTTCCCCGCTATTGCTCCTTGGGAAAAGTCGTGTGGCAAGCACCCCACTCAAAAACCTTTATCAGTACTTACAAGACTTATTTTAGCTTCTACCCCACCTAATGCTTGGATATTAGACCCTTTTACAGGGAGTTCAACTACAGGTATTGCGGCTAATTTGCAAGGTAGAAAATTTGTTGGTATTGATAAAGAACAAGAGTTTTTAGAGCTGAGCAAAAACAGAAAATTAGAAATAGAAAACACAGACATTTTTAGAAAATATAAAAAACGTTTATGACCTCAAAAGAAATAGCAAATGGCATATTGCGTGCCGTAGCAATCATTGTTTTAGTAGTATTAGGGCTGTACACCCTCTACTTATTACAATCTATTATCGTTTATCTTATCGTTTCATTAGTATTAACACTAATGGGGAAACCTCTTATACAGTTCTTCCACAGACGACTGCGCATAAAAAGCCGTACCCTGTGTGTTATCTTTACAATGACTCTCTTTATCTTGTTGGCTGTAAGTGTATTTAGCTTATTTATCCCTCTACTTATTTCACAAGGAAAAAATCTTTCAGGGCTTAATATCGACTTGCTCAAGGCCAACCTTGATAACCTCATCCACCAAACTCTCAGCAAAATAGGTCTTCAAAAAGAAGATTATTCGTTTGGAGTGCAAGAAATGTTAAACTTTATTGACATCCCCAACTTCCTCAACTCCTTCATCTCCTTTATCAGCGATTTTGGTATCGGACTATTTTCAGTGCTCTTCATTAGCTTTTTCTTTATGAAAGACGGCGAGAAAATTCTTATTGCTTTTCTCTCTACCTTTTCTACTCATAGAAAACGTAAACTCAAAACTTCCATTTTCAAAATAAACAACCTCCTATCGCGCTATTTTGTAGGACTCATACTCCAAATATCCATACTTTTCATCATTTACACTATTGTTTTGCTTATTTTTGGAGTAGATAATGCCTTTATTATTGCATTGCTCTGCGCTTTGCTCAACCTTATCCCCTACATAGGCCCAATGATAGGCTTTGTATTAATGGCTTTGCTAACAATGAGCAGCAATCTGCAAAACGACTTTATAGGGGTAAGCCTACCTACTACTATCTACGTGTTAATAGGTTTCTTAGTAGGACAATTTATAGATAATGTGTTCTCTCAGCCCATTATTTTCTCAAACTCAGTAAAATCAACAGCCTTAGAGATATTCCTCATCACCCTTATAAGCGGTACACTCTTCGGGATGGTAGGTATGGTAGTAGCCATTCCTGCTTATACCGTCTTAAAAGTAGTGCTGAAAGAGTTCTTTCCTAACAACAAGGCAGTAGAACTCCTCACTAAAAATCTATAGCTGTGAATAACATCCTAATTTCACCTATTTCTTTGTTGCTGTCAGTAGATAGCTATTTACACAACAAACTATCTATCAAACACTTAAAATATAAATAAGAACAGAACTATTAAAAAAAGAAGATAATAGTAGTTAATCAAAAAAATATTCGTAACTTTGTATCCTAATATCAAACTTGATAAATTTAAAAAAATGAGTAAATACGACGTTATTGTATTAGGAAGCGGTCCCGGTGGATATGTTACCGCCATTCGCGCTTCTCAGTTAGGTTTTAAAACCGCTGTTATTGAAAAAGAAAACCTAGGTGGTATCTGCCTTAACTGGGGTTGCATCCCTACCAAAGCCTTGCTAAAATCAGCTCAAGTATTCGAATACCTTAAACACGCTGAAAGCTATGGCATCACTGTAAAAGAAGGTTCTTTTGACAAGGATTTTCCTGCCGTTATCAAACGTAGCCGTGACGTAGCTGCTACGATGAGCAAAGGGGTTCAGTTCTTGATGAAAAAGAACAAAATTGATGTAATTATGGGCTACGGTACCGTAAAACCTGGCAAAAAAGTAGAGGTAAAAGACAAAGACGGCAAAGTAACTGAATACAGTGCCGACCATATTATCATCGCTACAGGAGCTCGTTCTCGCGAACTACCTGCCTTGCCACAAGACGGTAAAAAAATCATCGGTTATCGCCAAGCGCTTACCCTACCTGAACAACCTAAAAAGATGATTGTAGTAGGTAGTGGAGCGATAGGTATTGAGTTCGCTTACTTCTACAACGCTATGGGTACCGAAGTAACCATTGTAGAGTTTATGCCTAACATTGTCCCTGTAGAAGATGAGGACATCTCTAAACAACTTGAAAAAAGCCTTAAAAAGTCAGGTATCAATATTATGACTTCTGCCGAAGTTACTAAAGTAGATACTACAGGCAAAGGCGTAAAAGCATTTGTAAAAACTGCCAAAGGCGAAGAAGTTTTAGAGGCTGATATTCTTCTTTCTGCCGTGGGTATCAAAACAAACATCGAAAACATCGGCTTAGAAGCAGTAGGTATCAAAACCGAACGCGACAAGATTCTTGTAAATGAGTTCTACCAAACCAACGTTCCTGGCTACTATGCTATTGGCGACGTAGTACCTGGCCAAGCTCTGGCTCACGTAGCATCAGCCGAAGGTATTCTTTGCGTTGAAAAGATAAAAGGATTACACGTTGAACCTATTAACTATGGCAACATTCCTGGTTGTACATATTGCACCCCTGAAATAGCCTCTGTAGGTCTTACTGAAAAGCAAGCTAAAGAAAAAGGCTACGAAATTAAAGTCGGAAAATTCCCATTCACTGCTTCAGGAAAAGCAAATGCTGCTGGCACTACCGAAGGATTTATCAAAGTAATCTTCGATGCCAAATACGGTGAATGGTTAGGCTGCCATATGATTGGAGCAGGCGTTACCGATATGATTGCCGAAGCTGTTGTTGCACGCAAATTAGAAACCACAGGCCACGAAATAATCAAAGCTGTACACCCTCACCCTACTATGAGCGAAGGTGTAAAAGAAGCCGTAGCAGCTGCTTATGGCGAAGCTATTGATATTTAATTAGTACTTTTTTTTGGAAAAGAGGCCTCAAAGGCCTCTTTTCTTTTTTAAAGTTACTCAACAAAAAAGCCCTGAATACTTAAAAAGTATTCAGGGCTTTCATTATACTATAAAGAGAAAGCTGTTAAGCTAACATCGTTACAGGATTTTCAATGTAAGTTTTCAATGTTTGCAAGAACTGAGCTCCAGTAGCTCCATCGATAGTACGGTGGTCGCAAGCAAGAGTTACTTGCATAGTGTGACCTACCACTATTTGTCCATTCTTAACAACTGGTTTCTCAACAATAGCTCCTACTGAAAGGATTGCTGAGTTAGGCTGATTGATGATAGATGTAAACACATCTACTCCAAACATACCTAAGTTAGATACTGTAAAGGTACTACCTTCCATTTCAGCAGGAGTTAGTTTCTTGTTGCGTGCTTTGCCTGCCAAATCTTTCACCAATGCTCCAATTTGTGTTAAAGTCAAAGTATCTGTGAATTTGATAACTGGCACTACTAAACCATCTTCGATAGCCACTGCTACCCCTACATTCACGTGTTTGTTGTATACAGTTACATCTCCTTTCCAAGAAGTATTCACTTGTGGGTGTTTTTTAAGAGCCATTGCACAAGCTTTCACTACCATATCATTGAATGATATTTTAGTATCTGGCAAGCTATTGATTTGAGCACGAGAAGCCATTGCATTCTCCATATCTATCTCAATAGCCAAGTAGTAGTGAGGAGCAGTAAATTTAGATTCAGACAAACGTTTAGCAATAGTTTTGCGCATTTGCGAGTTCTTCACTTCCTCAGTAACTTCTACACCTACTGGAATAACTGTCGGAATAGCAGCCGAAGCACTTGCTGGAGCGGCTGCAGGAGCAGCAGCTTTAGCACTTGGTGTAAAGCTTTCTACATCTTTCTTCACAATACGACCATTTTCTCCGGTTCCTTTTACTTCAGTTAAGTTGATACCTTTATCTTGTGCTATTTTCTTAGCCAAAGGCGAAGCAAATACACGATCATTAGCATTTGCTGCCTGAGGAGCTGCTGGGGCTGCTGTTTCAGCAGGTTTGCTTTCTGCTTTTGGAGCAGCAGCGGCAGGAGCACCTCCGCCTTGTACAGCTGCCAATACAGCATTTACATCGGTACCTGCAGGGCCTATAATTGCCAAAAGTGAATCTACCGATGCACTTTCACCTTCTTTCAATCCTATGTATAAAAGAGTTCCTGCATAGAAGGACTCAAATTCCATCGTAGCCTTATCTGTTTCTATTTCAGCCAAAATGTCGCCTTCTTTTACAGTATCACCTACCTTTTTAAGCCAAGAAGCTACAGTACCTTCTGTCATAGTATCACTTAGGCGAGGCATTGTTACGACTTCTACTCCTGCAGGTATGCTACCACCGGCAGCTGGAGCAGGAGCAGCAGGAGCCTGAGCAGCTTCTGGTTGTGCGGTTGCAGGAGCAGGAGCCCCTCCACCGATAAGAGCTGAAATATCTTCACCTTCTTTACCGATAATTGCTAGAAGAGTATCTACTTTAGCTCCTTCGCCTTCTTGCAAGCCTATGTACAATAAGGTACCTGCGTGAAATGATTCAAACTCCATCGTAGCCTTGTCTGTTTCAATCTCAGCCAAAATGTCGCCTTCGTTTACTTTATCACCTACTTTTTTAAGCCACTTTGCTACAACACCTTCTTCCATAGTGTCGCTGAGTCGTGGCATATTGATAATTTCTGCCATTTATATTTTGTATTTAATTAGTGTTTCCGTTCTCTTGATTATAATCTACTAGGCAAGAAAGGATAATTCTCTTGATCGTAAACTACATCGTACATAATATTTGTATCTGGATAAGGAGATTCTTCTGCGAATTTCTCACATTCAGCTACGTGTTCTTTCACGCGCTCTTCAATAGCTTCGAGCTCTGCATCAGTAGCATATCCTTTCTCTTTGATCACAGCCAACACATTGGTGATAGGGTCTTGTTTTTTGTACTCTTCCACTTCTTCTTTGGTGCGGTAGTGTTGTGCATCTGACATTGAGTGCCCACGGTAGCGGTAAGTGCGAATGTCTAACAAGGTAGGTCCTTCACCACGACGAGCACGTTCTACAGCCTCATACACTGCTTCAGCTACAGTTTCTGGGTGCATACCATCTACTGCTTGGCAAGGCATCTCATAGCCCAATCCAAGCTTCCAAATATCCACGTGATTGGCAGTTCTCTCTACCGATGTCCCCATTGCGTAGTGGTTGTTTTCTACAATGAAAACTACTGGCAATTTCCACAACATAGCTAAGTTTAGAGTTTCGTGGAAAGCACCTTGGCGTACCGCTCCATCTCCCATAAAAGTAAGGGTTACAGCTTCGCGGTTAAAGTACTTGTCAGCAAATGCCAAACCAGCTCCTAAAGCTATTTGTCCGCCCACAATACCATGCCCTCCGTAGAAATTGTGCTCTTTAGAAAAGATGTGCATAGAACCTCCTAAACCAAGAGAAGTTCCTGTCCCTTTCCCGTATAACTCAGCCATAATGCGTTTAGGGTCTACACCTAAGCCTATAGGATGCACGTGGCAACGATAAGAGGTAATCATTTTATCTTTGGTAGGATCTATAGCGTGCAAACATCCTGCCGCTACAGCTTCTTGTCCATTGTACAAGTGCAAAAATCCTCTTACTTTTTGTTGAATATAAACCGCTGCTAGTTTATCTTCAAACTTTCTCCAGAAAAGCATATCCTCGTACCACTTAAGGTACACTTCTTTGTCAAATTTTTTCATTTGTTGTTATTATAAAAAAAGTACATTAGCATTCCTTTGATAATTAGAGAGTTAAAAACACCCTTTTGTTTATTTCCTTTTCTCTCTCTAAAAATATTTGCAAAGGTGCAAAAAAAATATCACGTAACCAAATAATATCAAAAAAAAATATTACTTTTGTCCCATTAATTCTAATTTTAAACGCAATGAAGACAAAATTAACTTCTGCACTTTTGCTGTTGATGACGTTGATTTCTTGTAAATCAACCACTACCAACGAAGGAGGAAGCACAGCCAACTACCAAGTGATTCCTGCTCCAGAAACGATTACCGCTCCACAAGCGGAGGCCGATAAGCCCTTTGTGCTCAGTGCCGACACAAAAATTACATTCCCTAAAGGGGATGATGCCTTACAGCAGTACGCTAGCTTCTTGCAAGAGTACCTCAAAAAACAAACAGGTATTGAACTACAAACTGTAGCTGCACAACCTAACGAAACCAACACCATTGCCTTACTCCAAAACTATCCTAATGAAAACAAAGAAGCCTACCAAGTAACCATCGCCGAAAAAGGTATCACCATCAATGGAGCTTCTAAAGCAGGTACTTTTTACGGTATTCAATTCTTGCGAAAAGCTACTCCTGTAGAGAAAACTTCTAAAGTTACTTTCCCCGCAAAAACAATCACCGATAAGCCTTTCTTCGCTTACCGTGGTGCCCACTTAGACAGTGCTCGACACTTCTTCTCTGCCGACTCAGTGCGCATTTATATTGATATGCTTGCCCTACACAATATGAACAAATTCCATTGGCATCTTACTGACGACCAAGGGTGGCGTTTTGAATCCAAAAAATACCCCGAACTCACCGTAATAGGAAGCACTCGTAGCCAAACAATGGTAGAAAAACAATGGGACAAGTTTGATGGCAAACCTCACGGTGGTTTCTACACCCAACAGGAAATGAAAGATATTGTAAAATATGCTGCCGACCGCAACATCACTGTAATTCCAGAAATAGACCTCCCTGGCCATATGGTAGCCGTTTTAGCTACCTATCCTAAATTAGGCTGTACTGGAGGCCCTTACCACGTGCGCGAAACTTGGGGGGTAGCCGAAGAAGTACTTTGCGCTGGAAATCCTGAAACTTACGACTTCATCAAGAACATCCTAGAAGAAGTTACCGAAATATTCCCTTCAGAATACATACACATAGGAGGCGATGAATGCCCTAAAACTAGCTGGAAAAAATGCCCTAAATGCCAAGCTAAAATAAAAGAACTAAACATT
This sequence comes from uncultured Capnocytophaga sp., assembly GCA_963519425.1. Taxonomy (GTDB): domain Bacteria; phylum Bacteroidota; class Bacteroidia; order Flavobacteriales; family Flavobacteriaceae; genus Capnocytophaga. The sequence continues at coordinate 3,270 of CAUQNY010000063.1, read as the reverse complement.
AAAGGCAACGCAAAACACTCTGCCGAAGAATATTTACAAAGCCATATCATTACCTTTGCCGAAGAAGTCTTAGCCGCTAAAGGTCGTAAAATCATAGGTTGGGATGAAATCCTTGAAGGAGGTTTAGCACCCAATGCAACTGTTATGTCTTGGAGAGGCATAGGCGGAGCCATCGAAGCAGCCAAAGCTAATCACGATGCTATTATGACTCCTATGTCATTCTGCTATTTTGATTACTATCAAACTGACAAAACAGAAAACGAACCACTTGCCATTGGCAACTATTTGCCCGTAGAGCGTGTATACTCTTTCAATCCTTACCCCGAAGCTCTTACCGCTGAACAAAACAAACATATCTTAGGGGTACAAGCCAACCTATGGACAGAGTACATCAAAACCTTTAAACACGTAGAATATATGGCCTTGCCTCGTTTGGCTGCCTTAGCAGAAGTACAATGGAGCAACCCTGAAAAACCAAAAGACTACAATCAATTCTTAGACAGACTACTTCGTCTGCTTCCTATCTATCAGGTAGAAAACTACACCTATGCAAAACACATCTTCGACCTTCGCTCCGAAGTGAAACCCGGACAAGACGAAATAACAGTTACTTTCTCTTGCTTACAAGATACCCCTATTTATTATACTACCGATGGGTCTGAACCTACTCAAAGTGCCAACGTATACAAAGAACCTTTGAAACTGACCAAAGACACCTATCTGAAAGCTAAAGTATTTGGAAAAGAAGAAGAAAGCAGCTTTTCTCAAGAGTTCTTTTTCAACAAAGCTACTGTTCGTCCTATTGAGTTCCTCAGTAAGCCAACCCAAAACTACGCCTACAATGGAGCTGTTACCCTAGTTGATGGACGAAAAGGAGGAACCAACTCTCGTTCCAGCGAATGGTTAGGATTCTCCGAAGCCCCTTGCGAAGCCGTAATTACCCTGAAAGAAAACACTCCTATCTCCAAAGTACAATTCAACGCTTTCATTGAGACTGGCGACTGGATTTATCCTCCTACCCACTTTGAAGTATGGGGTTCTAAAGATGGTAAAAATTACGAACTTCTTGCCAAAGAAGATTATGCAATGCCAAAAGAACACTTCAAAGAAATCAAAACTTATGCGCTTTCTTTCCCTGAAAAAGAAGTTAGCTTCCTAAAAGTTAAAATTAACGAAGTTAACAAAATACCAGCTTTCCACGAAGGCGCAGCTGGCAAACCTGGCTTCTTATTCATTGACGAAATAGAGGCCTACTAAAGTTCTAAAAAACAAGAGCCTTTAAAAATCAAAAACTAAAAAGGCTTCCGAAAGTTTATTTTCGGAAGCCTTTTTTATTGAGGAGTAATTATTGTATTTGCTCTTAGAGTTTAACTTACCTTTTGCTTGGCAGAGGATAAGTTCCTTCTACTAAAATACTGCTGTCTACATCTTGAATATTGCGGTGTCCAGCAAAAGCCATTGTAGTATCCATCTCATCGTAGAGAATTTGCAAAGCACGAGTTACCCCTTCTTCACCGTAAGCGCCTAAGCCATATACGGGAGCACGTCCTAACATAATCCCTTTAGCACCCAAAGCCCAAGCTTTCAGCATATTTTGCCCTGTGTAGAAACCAGAGTCTATCCAAACTTCAGTTTGGCTGCCCACTGCACTAACAATATCTGGCAATGCTTTGATAGAAGAAATAGTATCATCCATTTGTCTGCCTCCGTGGTTAGAAACAATAATAGCATCAGCGCCATACTTCACCGCTTCTATAGCATCCTCAGGAGTCATAATTCCTTTCAGAATAATAGGGCCTCCCCACAATTCTTTAATTTCAGCAATATCTTTCCAGCTAAGGCTAGGGTCAAATTGCTCTTTAGTCCAAGAAGAGAGCGATGATAAGTCAGATACATTCTTTGCGTGTCCAGCAATATTGCGGAATGTCCAACGGCGATTGCCTAAAATATATCGCAAGCCCCACGGAATCTTAGTCGATAGGTTCAACATATTAGGAATTGTGAACTTAGGCGGAGTAGAAAGACCGTTTTTTATATCTCTATGGCGGTTGCCCAACACCTGCAAGTCCACTGTTATCATTAACGCAGAGCATTTAGCTTCTTTAGCTCGGCGAATGAGGTCGCGCATAAACTCGCGGTCGCGCATTACATATAGCTGAAACCAGAAAGGTTCTACCCCTGCCTCAGCCAAATCCTCAATAGAGCAGATAGACATTGTTGAAAGGGTAAATGGAATGCCAAATTTTTGCGCAGCTTTAGCCATATGGATTTCGCCATCAGCCCACATCATCCCCATAAAGCCCACAGGAGCAGTCATCGCTGGGAATTTCACTTTCTTCCCTAAAAGAGTAGTTTCCAAGGTACGATTGTCCATATCCACCAAAATCTTTTGGCGGAACTTAATAGGATTAAAATCTGATACGTTTTCGCGATAGGTCGCTTGAGTCCACGAACCTGTATCCACATATTCGTAGAACATTTTAGGAACATTGCGCTTGCATACTACACGCAAGTCCTCAATGTTAGTCATTTTAGTTAAATCTCTCATTGGTGAAACTTTTAAATTTTCAAACACCTAATTCTCAACATAATACTATTCATTGATAGCTATTGAGAAGTATTTCTTTTTCTATTAGGTCGCAAATATACGTAATTATTTAAAACCTCAAAGAAAAAAGACGAAAAAATAAGCCCTTTTAAGAAAAAGTTAGGCAGCGTTCTGCTATAAAATCTATTGTATAAAAGAAAAATAGAGAAAATTGAAATCAAACGCACAGAATTAGAAATTCAAAAAGAAGTTTCAAATCTCTAAACTAAAATCTAAGCCTTGAATATTAGAAAGAAAATTTTTCTATTAGAAGCATCTTGGGGGTACCTTGGAGTTATAGTGAAGAAGAAGTGAAGACGAAGCGAAGACGAAGTGTATTTTCAGTGAAGACCACGTTTCTACAAAACAACCAAAAAAACAGAAAAAACAACCATTTCCTAAAAAGAAGTTCATTTGTTTTTAAAGTTTCAAAAATAATGCTTACCTTTACCGCGTATTAAAACAAAGGTAGTAGAACACGTATTCACAATGTTTAGTTTGAATTGTTCTAATTTTTAATATCCTTGAAACTTTTAACGGAAATGAAACTATCATTTTTTTTAAGTATGCTGTTTGTAGGGATGCTCAGCGCGCAGCCATTACCTACACAAGGCCCTAATATAGTGGTCTTTATAGTAGACGATATGGGCTGGGAAGACACTTCGTTGCCTTTTTACGAAAAG
>CAUQNY010000062.1:0-12616 GCA_963519425.1 uncultured Capnocytophaga sp. | reverse complement strand
CGTCTTCACTTCGTCTTCACTTCGTCTTCACTTTGTCTTCACTTTGTCTTCACTTTGTCTTCACTTTGTCTTCACTTTGTCTTCACTTCGTCTTCACTCTGTCTTCACTTTGTCTTCACTCTGTCTTCACTTCGTCTTCACAATGTGTCCAAGGAGTGTTCGGATCGTGAGGGGGGAAGTTTAGGCTTTAAAATATTGTCGTACTTTGTATAGGAGAAATTGGTTAGGAGGCTCTATAGGGGGACACTCGATGTTACCTCTGGTAGCTAATGGTTGTGAGCTATTTGACTGAATTGATTTTTTTGCGTACTTTTGCGGCTTGAAAATGAATCTGCTTTTTTACATTTTACCAATGGAAAATTATCTACTCCCCTTTCTTTCTATCGCTATAGGTGTTGCTTTGGTGCTTTGGCTGAAACCTACTAACAAAAGTCGTATTAAGTTGCTTTTGGCTTTCAGTGGGGCTTTTTTGATGGGAATGACGCTCTTCCATCTCGTTCCCGAAGTGTATCACGAGGTGTTGGAGGCTGACCACCACGGGGGGAAAGGCATTGGTGTTTGGATTGTGTCGGGGGTATTGCTGCAAATTGTGCTGGAGTTTTTTTCTCACGGGGCAGAACACGGCCATTTCCATTCGCCTGCCCACGGTTTGCAAAGGTATTTTCCTTGGGGATTGTTTTTGAGCTTGAGTATCCACTCAGTGCTAGAAGGCTTCCCACTGCACGAACACAGCCATATGGTGTACGGTATCTTCATTCACCACCTTCCTATTGCTATGATTCTGACTATCTTCTTTTTAGATTCGGGCATTGGGATAAAGCGCACCTTTTTGTTCTTGTTTTTGTTTTCGCTAATGACTCCGTTAGGTGCTTTCTTAGCCCACTATGTGCCAGCCCTACTGGCCTACCACACCCAAATGAGTGCCATAGTGATAGGTATCTTCTTGCATATCTCGTCGGTAATTTTGTTTGAAACTTCGGAGAATCACCAATTCAACTATCAGAAATTGGGAGTCATAGCAATAGGTTTTATACTATCGTTCTGGACATAGTTGTTTTTTGCGGTATGCCCAATGGAGAAAAACGATTTTGAATTGCGATGAAATATATTTGGCTTTTCCTTCTTGGCATAGGCACTTTTTGGAGTGTCTGGGGGCAAGAGTTGCTAAGCAGCAATGAAATTCAGGAGAAAAGATATGGTCTGGAAAATTTATCAACTCTTCGGTCGGACGGCAGTCTGCTCAACGGTGTTTACGTTGTATTGAGCGATGAGAGTTACTATGAAGGGGCTTTTGTAAACGGCAGGCCTAATGGGGATTTTAGCTTCTACAACCGCAATGGCAAACTTTCTTATGTATATCCTTACCAAAACGGGGCTCTCACGGGGGTACAAAAGGAGTACCACCGCAACGGGAAGCTGAAAATAGAAGAGGAGGTAACTAAGGGGCTGAGAACAGGTTTCTATAGGGAATACACCCTTCAAGGGGCACTTTGGCGCGAATATCACTACAAGAATGGGATGCTTAACGGCTCATTCAGAGAGTTTTGGGATGGGAAACTATTCAAAGACCGCCAATACAAGGAGGACAACCCCAATGGGGAGTGGAGAGACTACTACGATGGGAAGCTGATAGCAATAGAACACTACAAAATGGGCAAAAAGGACGGCCAACAATGGAGGCATAAGTATTGGGACGCCCATAGTGGCTCTGGGGTATTTGAAACGGAATACTACAAGGAGGATGTGCCGGTAGGCCTTTGGGAGAAGAGAAAAGAGGACGGGACAATAGTCTCTGAAAAAGAATTTAAGCCTGATAGCAGTTCAGTTTATAAGCTTTATCACGACAATGGCAAACTTTTTGAGCGTGTAGCATACAAGCGCAATAAACGCCACGGCTCTTACCTACGCTACAACGATTTGGGAGGGCTACTAGAAGAAACCACTTATGTGAACGACTATGCTACCCACCAAAAGCTTTTCTACCCCAATGGGCAACTGAAAGAAGCGCTATTTTACAAGGATGGGCAACGAGACGGCAAGGCGGTGCTATACGACGAGCAGGGCCGCATAGTACGCCAAGGAGCTTACGCAAAAGACTGTGAAGAAGGCTTGTGGCAATACTATTGGGCTGGCGTTTTGACAAAAGAAATCAACTTTTGTGAAGGCAGGCGAGAGGGAGCTTACAAAGAGTATTCTCTTTCTGGCAAGCTTTGCGTAGAAGGGCAATACACTGACAACCAACGGAACGGATTATGGAAATACTATACCGAGACAGGAGAGCTCTCGGAAGAAATCATCAACAAGGACGGGAAGCCAATACAAGCGACCCGCTATGAATAAAAACCAAACAGCCAATGAAAATTTCATTTAAAAACGATTATGCTGAAGGAGCACATCCTGCCATTTTGGAGGCTTTGATGCGAACTAACCACCTTCAACAACCCGGTTATGGATGGGACGACTACTCGGTTGCGGCCAAGGAGTTGCTCAGAGAAAAGATAGCTTGCCCTGAAGCTCAGATTCACTTTGTAAGTGGGGGCACTCAAGCTAATATGCTAGTGATAGCGGCTTCTTTACGCGCCTACGAGAGCGTGATAGCCCTCGAAACAGGACACATAGCCGACAGCGAGACCGGAGCTATAGAGGCTGTGGGGCACAAAATACACCTTGCTCCTCCTGTAAACGGCAAAATAACCCCTGAAAGTATCCATACTTTTGCTACCAACTACACCAACTTTCCTCACCAAGTGAAGCCACGCTTGGTATACCTAACCAATGCTACCGAGCTGGGCACTTGCTATACATTGGCTGAACTGAAAGCTATCTACGAGTGTTGCCAAGCACACGACTTGCTGCTCTATATGGACGGAGCACGCCTTGGGTCTGCCCTTGTTTCGGAAAACAATGACCTGTGGTGGGAAGATGTAGCACGCTACACCGACGTGTTTTACATTGGTGCTACTAAAAATGGGGGGCTTTTGGGAGAGGCGATTGTTATCAGTCATCCGGATTTGCAAAAGGGGTTTGAATACCACCTAAAGCAACGGGGCGCATTGCTGGCCAAAGGACGAGTTTTAGGGCTTCAGTTTCTAACCTTGTTTGAAAATGGTCTTTACGAAGCGTTAGCCCGCACAGCCAACGAGCGAATGAAAGCGATTAAAAAAGTATTTGCGGCTAAGGGCATAAAGTTTCTAACTGACAGCTATACCAACCAACTGTTTCCTATTTTAACCCATCGGCAAGTGGCACAGCTATCGGTACATTTTGACTTCTATGAGTGGAAAGCCATAGATGAGAGCCACAGAGCCATACGGCTGATAACCTCTTGGGCCACTACCGAGGCGCAAGTAGACCGCCTTGTAGAAGAAATTGAGAAATTGGCCGATTGAGCGCTTTGGCAGTGTTTTTGCAGTAGTGCAAATTGGCTATTTGAAAATTATCCGTATCTTTGCCGCACTTATGAATAACAAACGCGACATACGCGCCTTGAGCAAGGAGGAACTGCGCCGCTTCTTTGAAGAGCACGACGACAAGGCTTTTCGCGGCAACCAAGTATACGAATGGTTGTGGCAAAAAGGAGCGCACACTTTTGAAGCGATGACTTCTCTGCCTAAGGCAACCCGCGAGATGCTGGACAAGCATTTCAGCATCAACCACATCAAAGTAGATGTGATGCAGCGCAGCAGCGATGGCACTATCAAAAATGCAGTGCGCCTGCACGATGGACTGCTGGTAGAGTCGGTATTGATTCCTACAGATACGCGCACCACGGCGTGCGTATCAAGCCAAGTAGGGTGTAGCCTAAATTGCACCTTTTGTGCCACAGCACGCTTAAAAAGGATGCGCAACCTGCTACCCGATGAGATTTTTGACCAAGTACGGATGATAGATGCCCAAAGCAGGCTCTTCTTTGACAGGCCACTCTCTAACATAGTATTTATGGGAATGGGAGAGCCTCTGATGAACTACCACAATGTGCTCAAAGCGATTGAGAAAATCACCTCGGAAGAGGGATTGGGGATGTCGGCAAAGCGCATTACGGTTTCTACTTCGGGAGTTCCGAAGCTGATTAGGAAGATGGCTGATGATGATGTAAAGTTCAAATTGGCAGTTTCGTTGCACTCGGCCATTGATAGCGTGCGGACAACGATTATGCCTTTCAACCAACAATTTCCTCTGGCAGAACTGCGAGAGGCTTTGGCCTACTGGTACCAAAAAACCAAGAACCGCATCACCTACGAATATGTGGTTTGGAAAGGCATCAACGACCAGCCTAAGGATGTAGAAGCCCTCATTAAATTCTGCAAATTTGCCCCTTCGAAAGTAAACCTGATAGAGTATAACCCTATTGACGGCGGCGACTTTCAGCAAGCGGACCCAAAAGTTTTGACGCTCTACCAAACGATGTTGGAGGCGGCAGGCATCACAGTAACAGTGCGCCACTCGCGCGGCAAGGACATAGATGCCGCTTGTGGACAGCTGGCGAACAAGACTGTGATAAGTAATTAATAGTTAGTCATTTCTTATGGAAGTATTTTTAATCAAAGCAGCTCAGCTCATTCTGAGTCTTTCAATTTTAGTTGTCCTACACGAGTTGGGGCATTTTATTCCTGCGAAGCTTTTCAAGACGCGAGTGGAGAAGTTTTATTTGTTTTTTGACGTAAAATTCTCGCTCTTTAAGAAGAAGATAGGCGAGACTGTATATGGAATAGGTTGGCTTCCACTGGGAGGTTATGTGAAGATTGCGGGAATGGTAGACGAGAGTATGGACAAGGAGCAACTAGCACAACCTGAGCAACCGTGGGAATTTCGGTCTAAACCTGCGTGGCAACGCCTCATCATTATGATAGGAGGGGTAACTGTGAACTTGCTCTTAGGCTTTTTCATCTATGCAATGATCCTCTTTACGTGGGGGCAAGACCAACTGAAGCCAGAAAGCATCAAAGAAGGTTTTGCAGTGAGCCCTACTATGCGTAGCTATGGGTTTCAAGATGGCGACATCGTTACAGCAGTAGATGGAGAAACTTTGGAAAGTGTAGCAGACCTGAGCAAATACGTGCTTTTGCGCAACGTGAAGAACTTGACTGTGAAAAGTCAAGATGGGGCTGTTCGCACTCTTTCGGTGCCAGACTCGTTAGGCAAGATGCTCTTTGCACGAGGAGAAATGACGCCTTTTAGTTTGAAAGTTGCCCCCATCATTGACACTGTAGTGGCAGGAATGCCTGCTGCCAAAGCAGGACTACAAAAAGGAGATAAGATTTTAAGCATAGGAGGAGAACCTATCTACTACTTTTCGGATGTTACTCCTGCCCTAACCAAAGCAGCAGATGATAAACCTATCGCCTTTGCCATAGAACGCAATGGTGAAGCAAAGACCTTGTACGTTAGTCCTAACAAAGAAAAGAAAATAGGCGTGAACGGCGTTACTCCGTCCTCTGAACTATCGGTTACCCATAAGGATTACAGTTTGGGAGAAGCCCTGACCCACGGAGTGGCCTACGGCTATGGGGTGCTTCGCGACTATGTGGCACAGTTCAAATTTATTTTTACCAAAAAAGGAGCCTCGCAAGTAGGAGGCTTTGGCAGCATAGGCAACTTGTTTCCTTCTTCTTGGAATTGGTTGGCTTTCTGGCACATCACAGCATTTCTTTCTATCGCATTGGCTTTTATGAATATCTTGCCTATCCCTGCTTTAGATGGAGGACACGTAGTATTTCTACTATTTGAGATGGCAACAGGTCGCAAACCAAGTGAGAAAGTGCTAGAATACGCGCAGATGGTAGGTTTTGTAATCCTCATAGCTCTTTTGCTCTACGCCAATGGCAATGACTTGTACCGCGCTATCTTCAACTAATAAGCGTTCAATGAACTACTGCGTTTTAATACCCACTTACAACAACGCTAAAACCCTTTCCCACGTACTTGAGGGAGTGCTGCAACACACTCCCCACGTGGTAGTGGTAAATGATGGTGCTACTGACCAGACTGCTCTTATTTTAGAGCAATACCCAGCAGTAACTGTTGTTACACTCCCTAAAAACCAAGGCAAAGGTAAAGCCCTACAAGTAGGTTTTGAAAAAGCACGTGCTTTGGGATATGAATACGCTCTTACGCTTGATTCAGATGGGCAGCACTACCCTGAAGATATTCTTGTATTCTTAGAGGCTGCATCGGCCGAAACAGCCCCCGTTCTGTTAGTAGGACATAGGGATATGACCCAAGAGGGCATTCCGAAAAAGAGTAGTTTCGGGCATAAGTTCTCTAATTTTTGGTTCCATTTGGAAACAGGAGTTAAGCTACCAGACACCCAATCGGGCTACCGATTATATCCTTTGGAACATATTCCGAAGAAGTATTACACTAAGAAGTTTGAGTTTGAAATAGAAGTACTAGTGCGCAGCAGTTGGCGTGGTATTAGCATTAAAAGTGTGCCCATCAAAGTATTGTACGACCCTGCAACACGGGTGTCCCACTTTCGACCATTGCGCGATTTTGCTCGCATCAGCGTACTGAACAGTGTTTTGGTGCTCATTGCCTTGCTGTACATTAAGCCACGGGATTTCTTCCGCAAAGCAAGACAGAAAAGTTTAGCACGCTTCATCAAAGAAGATATTCTGGAAAGTACGAGCAGTAATGAAGTAAAAGCCTGCTCGGTGGCCTTAGGCCTATTTTTAGGTATTGCTCCTTTTTGGGGTTTTCAAACTGTTCTGACAATTAGTTTGGCTGTTTTGTTGAACCTAAACAAGAGTTTGGCATTCCTCTGCTCCAACATCAGTATTCCCCCAATGATTCCTTTGCTACTATTCGCCTCTTTCAAGATAGGAGCTTTCTTCGTAGGTGGCAACCTGCTCCCTGAGGGGGATATCAACCTCGACTTTGTAAAAACTAACCTACTGCAATACCTCATTGGTAGTTTTGTGTTGGCTTTCTCGGTAGCCTTTCTGTTAGGAAGCCTTACCTACCTTGTGCTAAGATTACTCCGCAAGCGAGGCTAAGACAGTCTTCATTTCGCCTTCTGCCATAAGTTTTTCCTCTACAAAAGACTGTAGCCTCACCAATGTAACGCCCATAAATTCGTGTACAATAGTAAGGTGTGTTCTCAGCGATTGTCCGACTGCAGGCAGTGCCTCAATATTGATTTTCTTAATAGCCCCAATGTAGCCCATAGGAGCTGGCTGTCCGTTGAGATAATAGCAGTATCCCTTGTGCAAAGCTATACTTTGGGCAAGATGTTCTATAAAGCCTGCCTCCTGCAAATAGTTTTCTTGAACAAAAAGATTCTTAGAGCTAATTGTCAGCCCAGCAACAGCGGTGCTGGGGGTGTATTCCCATAAGCTATCCACCATCAACATAGGGTCTCGCTGTGGAATAAGAGAAAGTATATCGGGGAGATGAGTAATAGGAAGAGTCATCATTAAAAATATTTGAAGTTTTATTGCTATTGCCGCTGGAGCGTTGTTACTTGTAGGATTTTTCAGTTTTCTTCCCAAAACTGAAAATAATTAAACCACTGCAAAGGATACTTTTTAAGCATTAGCTCCATTTGCTGGGTATACGCGTCTAAAACTGACTGTGCATCGCAAGCCTTTGTTTGTGCTACACGCGCGTAAAGGTGATAGTGTAGCCCTCTCTCTTTCATTACATACACCCAAAGCACCGGTACTTTTTGTCGTGAAGCTATTAGAAAAGGCCCCGCAGGGAACTTTGCTTTTTGTCCTAAAAGACTACCCTCCAAGGCTCTTGCTCCTGCCATATAACGATCGCCTGTAAAACAGAGAACCTTGCGCTGCTGTAGTGCCTCATTGATTTCAAAGATGTGAGACATATCTTCTTGCACATAGATAAACTGCTGCGATGGCCTACACTGGCTAATGCTTTGCAGATAGTCCTTAATAGTTGAACGCTCTCGGTCGCTAACTACTGTACAAATTTGCAATTGCAAATCTATCTTCTTGAAAAAAGGTTCTGCTATTTCAAAATTACCAATGTGTGCCGATATTAGTATACCGCCTTGTTGGGCTTGCAAAAGCGCCTGCAAATGCTCTATGCCATCAAATTCGTATGTAAATTTGTCTTCTAAGCCCGCTAAGATGGCTATCTTATCAATAATCGTTTGTCCAAAGCTAAAGTAACTCTCGTAGACACTCCGTACAGCTTTCAAGGGCGCATATCCCAAACGATGCCTGAAATAATAATACATACACCCATTGGTACTCCACTCGCATAGGAAATAGTAGAATGCTACGAATACGAGGAGCGTATAGGCTGCCCTAATGCCGAAATGCTTCATCAAAAAGACAAAAATACGGTAGCCCAAGACAGTTCCTTTAGACTTCCCCTCCCATCGTTGCGCTTCTGTAGAACTATTGTGCATTCATCTTCTGAGCTAAGGTAGTGTAAAAGTCGTCAAAGATTTCAATAGACTTAAAATCTGCTTCCACCAATTTCACCCCAAACTCCTCCTCTATAAGTACTACCAAATCTACATAATCAAGGCTATCTAAGCCTAATGAATCGCGAAAATTAGCCTCTGGAGCAATGAGAGTACCGTCTACCTCAAATTCCTCTACAAAAATGCGCGTTGTACGGTCAATAATCTCTTGTCTGTTCATAAGTTTTTGTCAATAATTAATATTCCCTATCTCCCCATATAAATCAGCAGAATGCTGACATCTGCTGGCGATACGCCACTGATGCGTGAGGCTTGCGAGAGGGTTGCGGGGCGTATTTTTTTGAGTTTCTCTCGGCCTTCAAACGAAAGCGAGGCCACCTTGTCGTAATCAAAATGCTCAGGAATACGCATATTCTCCAAGCGATGCAACTTGTCTGCCTGATTTCTCTCCTTCTCTATGTAGCCTGCGTATTTTACCTCTACTTCTGCAGAAGTTTTTTCTTCTTCAGTAAGTTGTTGCTCCTCGAGATAACGACTCACTTTAGGCAGTTGCTCAAAGTCTGCCAATGTAAGGTCAGGACGTGAAAGCACTTTTTGAAGCTTATCTCCTTGACGCATAGGTGCCGAATTATATCGTTCTAAAATAGGATTCACTTCTTGAGGGGTAACACTCAACCCTTGAAGAAAGGCTACAAAACGGCCTACTTTTTCCTCCTTAGCTTGCCACGCACGATAACGGGTTTCGTCTACAGTACCTATAGCATACCCCAACGGAGTTAAACGGTTGTCGGCATTATCTTGGCGCAGTAATGTGCGATATTCAGCACGCGAGGTGAACATACGATAAGGTTCCTCAGTACCTTTCGTAATAAGGTCATCAATAAGTACCCCAATGTAGGCCTGATCACGCTTCAGTACAAAAGGTTCGCGCTCACGCACCTTCAGGATAGCATTAATTCCCGACATTAGCCCTTGTGCTGCAGCCTCTTCATAGCCCGTAGTTCCATTAATTTGCCCAGCAAAGTACAAGTTCTCAATCAACTTTGTCTCCAAAGTATGTTTCAACTGTGTAGGCGGAAAGTAGTCGTATTCTATCGCATAACCAGGGCGCAAAAACTTCACTCGCTCAAAGCCCGCCACCTGCGAAAGAGCTGCATACTGCACCTCTTCGGGCAAGGAAGTAGAAAAACCATTCACGTACATTTCGACCGTATGCCAGCCCTCTGGTTCGACAAATATTGGGTGTCGTTCCTTATCGGCAAAGCGATTGATTTTGTCCTCAATCGAAGGGCAATAGCGCGGCCCAACCCCATGAATAATCCCTTGAAACATAGGCGAGCGGTCAAAACCTGTTCGTAGAATGTTATGCACCCTATCGCTTGTGTAGGACATATAACAATCTTTTTGCACCGAAAGAGGCCGCGTTTGGTCTGAAAACGAAAATTTCTGCGGATGAGCATCGCCAGGCTGCGGAATCATCTTACTAAAATCTAAAGAACGAGCATCTACGCGGGGAGGGGTACCTGTTTTCATACGTCCGGACTCAAAGCCGTGTTGCACCAAACACTCCGTCAGTCCGTAAGCTGCCGGTTCACCAGCACGCCCACCACCAAACTGTTTCAGTCCAATGTGCATCACCCCATTGAGGAACGTACCATTGGTAAGCACGACGCTCTTGGCCTTAATCGGAATTCCTAAGCTAGTACGTACTCCCACCACTTTTTCTCCTTCAATGAGGAGGTCATTCACCATCCCTTGGAAAAAATCAAGAGTAGGAAGTGCCTCCAGCTGCAAACGCCAAGCCTCGGAAAAACGCATCCTGTCCGACTGTACACGAGGGCTCCACATTGCAGGCCCCTTGGACTGGTTCAGCATTTTAAACTGGATCGCCGTTTTATCTGTAACAATAGCCATATAGCCTCCGAGCGCATCAATCTCACGCACAATTTGCCCCTTAGCAATCCCCCCTACGGCAGGATTACAACTCATCTGAGCAATATGCTGCAAATTCATAGTGATGAGGAGTACCTTAGCCCCCATATTGGCAGCAGCAGCAGCAGCTTCGCTACCTGCATGCCCCGCTCCTACTACTATCAAGTCGTATTCCGATGTAAACATTTCTAATTCCTTAATCTGTCTATTAGCCGCACAGCCAATTTAGTAATTTGCTAATTTTAATACCGTTTTAAGCGCTTGTAACGATTTTTCAAAGCGTTTAACAAGTTTAGGTTGAGTTACCTTAGTCCAAAGTTGTGGCTGTTCGTACCAAGCTGTCTGAGCTCCTGCCTTACTATTCCCTAATTCCAACTTATCATCTATCGATACTACAAAATAGTAATCGGATGGAAAATAAGCATCCCGCACATCAAAAAAAACAACAGATTTGGGCAAGAAAAAATCGCCGTACTCATTGGTAGTATGAGGTTTTTCCGAATTCCAGACCACAGCAAACTTAAAAGGCCTATCGTTCTTCCAAAAAAACAAAGAACGAGAGGGCTGTGGTAGTTCGAAAACTTGCAAATCTCCTTCTGTGATAAACGAAGAAAGCCCCATTATTTCATTGAATAAAGTGGGCGTAATTACCTCGTGTTTCAAGGAAGAGTCGTGCAAATTCCGTTCGCGATAATAGATCCTTGGCATATCATTTTAAAGTCTTAAAGTCTGCAAAGGTACGAAAAAAAAATCAAGTTCCAAGAAAAAAGAAATTCCAACAAATCCTATTACATCTGTCCCTATCAAACACCACAAAGTGCGCGGCCAACAGTAAGCAATAAAACTATGGAGCCACCTACTTACAAACAGCCAAACGAAAAAGACAAAGTAGCCATACGAGCGAACGTTGATAGCAGTATGAAAATCAGAAGAAAGGAAACGAGAGAAGTCGCGTGAAAGCCCACAGGAAGGGCATAGCGTTCCATAATAAGATTGGTAGTAGCATCGGACAGGCAAAGAAGAGTATTTAAAATAAACAATGCCCGCCAACAGAAAACAAATCAGTATTCCATTAGTGAGCAAGTAATTTCGCAAGGCTGGAGACAAGTTTTTAATCGTCGTAGTCATCATCCCAATCATCGGAGGGCAGCGTTCTTTCTATATGCCTTTCGTCAATCATTATCTTGTTAGCTGAAGTTATCAAAGCAAACTGGAGATAAGAGAAAAAGCTGCCTACAATCGAAACTATAAGAGCTGCAATTAGCAAACCTTTATTTACCTTCCGCTGAAAGGCCAAATATAAGCCAATCCCTGACAAAAGCATAGCCAAAAGACCAAGATAAAAAGCAAAAGCTCCTACACAAGGTACAAATGCCAGAATAAAAGTCAAAATAGCCAATACCAATCCAATTATCCCTAGGGTAGTTACCAAGGTATCTTCGCGTTTTTGAAAAGAAAAAGGAGCATTAGAATTTTCTGAAGTGTTCATAAATCATTCATTTGATAGTGCAAAAATAGAAAATAGTTAGCATATAGGCAAATCTGCTATACAAATCTCTACAATAGGCAACAGATGTGTACATATGTTTTTAGTGTAAACCTATTTCAAGATACGACAAATTTTTCTTTGCTCATCGTTCGCTTATTCCTCGCTCATTGTTGGGTGCAGAAAAGGAATATATTAAGATGGGGGTATTTTTTATTTAAAAAAAATCTACATAAACAGTTGTTTTAATTTAGAATCTTTTTATTTTTGCGCCCTAAAAGTAACTTATAAATATTGTTTTATGAAAAACAAATCACTATTTTTGGGCAGTCTGCTATTAGCAATGATGGCCTCTCAAGTAGCAGAAGCTAAGCCTTCGGCAACTGAAAATAAAAGCGTTACGCGCTTTCAGCAGGAAGAAATAGAGGTAGAAGGACAAGTGTTTGATACCGATGGTTCTCCTATGTTGGGGGTTAGTGTGGTAGTAAAAGGCACTCACAGAGGTGTTATCACCGATGAAGAGGGGCGATTTACCCTCAAGGCTGATGCTAATGCGGTACTTGTATTCCGATTTTTGGGTTACCAAACCCAAGAGATTGCTCTAAACGGGCGTTCGTCTATCAGAGTACAGATGAAAACCTCTACACAAGAGTTAGGAGAGGTAACCGTTACTTCTACGGGTATCAAACGCCAGATAAAAGATTTTGCGGGCACTGTAAATGTTATTTCGGCCTCGCAAATAAAAGAATTGGCTATCCCAGCAGTGGGCGATGCGGTACGCTTTATGCCAGGGGTGAACTACATAG
>CAUQNY010000061.1:0-12639 GCA_963519425.1 uncultured Capnocytophaga sp. | reverse complement strand
CCGAAGAACACGAGTTTGAGTCGTGCGCGTCTACCAATTCCGCCACTCAGGCTTGTCTTTTAATTCGGGTGCAAAAGTACATAAGTTTTTTGAATATGCAAAAAAAAAGTTACTTTTTTTTAGATAAAATATCTAACTTGCTAAACCTCAATAACAAGAGATTTGTTCTTTGCTACCTTTTCTTCTTCGAAAAAGAAGTCTACACGCCCCAAATTAATACCATAACACCCCACTTGGTTTACTAAAGTAGTCTTACCAGCACGGTTAGTTACTTGTGTAGGGTGTGGCAAGAAAGTATGAGTATGCCCCCCAATGATAAGATCAATATAGGAAGTCTGGGCAGCAACTTTCAGATCATTTACCTTATTAGGATTATCGCGGTAGTCATAACCAATATGCGAAAGACAGATGATAAGGTCACAACGCTCGTTTTTATGAAGCTTGTTTTCCATCTCTTGTGCGATCTCTATAGGGTCAAGATATACCGTTTCTCCGTATTTGTCCTTATTCACCAATCCCTCCAATTGTACTCCTAAGCCAAAAACCCCTATTTTGATTCCATTGGAAAAGTAGATTTTATAGGGTGAAATGTGGCCATTCATAAGGGTGTTAGTCATATCGTAGTTGGATATGATAAAATCAAAAGAGGCGTGAGGTAGTTGAGCGATGATGCCTTCTATGCCATTGTCAAAATCGTGATTGCCTAAGGTTGCGGCATCATATCGAAGCATAGACATCAGTTTAAACTCTAGTTCACCTCCATAAAAATTGAAGTAAGGAGTTCCTTGGAAAATATCGCCTGCATCAAAAAGCAATGTGTAAGGATTTTCATTGCGTATTTTTTCAATGAGTGCAGCACGACGCGCTACCCCTCCTTTGTTAGGGTTGATGGGGTCATTTTTAGGTAGAGGATCAATGTGGCTATGAGTGTCATTGGTATGTAGGATAGTAATATGTTTGGTAGTAGCAGGTTTCATTGATACTGATGAAAGGCCACCTACGCCTACCCATAAGGAGGAGGCACCTATGCTCTTTATAAAAGTTCTTCTTTCCATAGTAGTATAATTAAGGTTTGTATTCAAATCGACGGTCTTCTTTAGCGTCAATTACTCTCATTTTTTTGAAGTAGTCAATTAGTACATTGCGTATTTTATAATTGCTTCTGAATATTTTTTCAGCACCTTTGAAAAAGTACATCTCATCGCCGCCTTCTAACAGGTAGTCAGAAGTAGCTACTATATAGGTAGCGTTAGGATTAAAAGCTTTCCCTCTAATAGTAAATTTTTCAATATTGCCCTCTTGGTCTATTTGCAAGTAAAATTGTTTAGAGAGAGGGTGAGGCAGACGCTTAGCAATCAGATAGTCTACAAGTTCTTTAACTTTTTCACCTGTCATTGTCAGTACAACCATTTCGTTTTCAAAAGGCATAATGCTGTAAGCAGCTCCCATTGTAACAGGGCCTTTAGGCAAATCGGCTCGGATTCCTCCCCAATTTAATAATACAAAATCAATACTTTTGCGGTGTTTTCTTCGATAGATGGGATTTAATGTTTGGTAGACAGCATCTGCTATTAGGTTGCTGATGCCTGTATTAAGGGCGGTAGTATTATGGTCTTTCACCAAATCGTTTGTGTTTTGTGCTAATACTGTAACCATTTCAGCTGCTATACGAGTGCGAAAAGGAGAAATAAAGCTGTCAATTTCAGATACTTGTGGTAGAGTATCAACCATTGCGAAGTTCTTAGCTTTCATCTCTGTTAGCTTCATCTTTGGAGCTCCACAAGATACTAATAAAGAGAGAAAAACTAATGAAATAACGAAATAATAAATTGGAGATTTAAACTTTTGCATAAATGTCTTTCTATTTTAAAATTTATTTTTACCTTTGCAATCACACGCAAAAATACAAATATTTTGAAAATTATAAAGGATTATAACATAAAAAATAAAATTCGCAAGAATTTTAGGCTTTTGGGAAATTATAAACAAAAGTTAAACAGCGAGTTAGTAAAAGTAGGCTGTATTGTAGATATGGATGAAGTACAGGATGTTTTGCCTCTATTAGACCTTATAAAGTATTATGGCATACGTCCAGAGAACTACATTATCTTGGGCTACAAACGCGCTTCTGAAGAAACGCACGCCAATGGGATTCCCTTTTTAGTGGACAAAGAAATTAATTGGCAAGGAAAGATACGCAACTATCATGCCGATCGTCTAGCAGAGCAGGAATACGATTTACTTATCAACTATTTTAGTGAGCCTAAACTCCCACTGCTATTGCTTTCGTCAGCTATTAAGGCTAAGTTGAGGGTTGGCTTTCAAGGAATTGATTTACAGTACAACGATATTATTATAGGTTGCAAACTGAATGAAGAGAAGATGTTTGCAACCGAAGTAAAAAAAGTATTAAGAACCATTATTCAGAAATAAGCAAATGGAAACAAGCCAACTAAAAGGAACGGGTGTAGCTCTAGTTACACCTTTCACAAAACAAAATCAAGTAGATACGGAAGCTCTTACCCGTATAGTAGAGTATGTAACTCAAGGAGGGGTAGAGTTTATAGTTGTTTTAGGCACTACTAGCGAAGCTCCTACTCTTTCCAAAGAAGAGAAAAAAATAGTTCGCGAGACTATCATTCAAGCTAACAAAAAACACTTACCTTTGGTATTAGGTATTGGGGGGAATAATACACAAAATGTATTGGATGAACTTAAGGAAACAGACCTTACCCCCTTTTCAGCTATCTTATCAGTAACACCTTATTACAATAAGCCTTCACAAAACGGAATGTACGCGCATTTTTCTGCAATCGCTCAGCATTGTCCGCTACCTATTGTCTTATATAATGTGCCTGGGCGTACAGGGGTATCAATGAGTGCTGATACAGTATTGCGTTTAGCTAATGATTTTGAGAATATTGCAGCTATCAAGGAAGCATCAGGAAATTTAGTGTTAGATATGGAGATTTTGAGGCATATGCCTAAAGACTTTATTTTCCTTTCAGGAGATGATACTACTACTCTTCCTTCAGTATATATGGGAGGAAGTGGAGCCATTTCAGTGATTGGAATAGCCTATCCCGAATTATTTTCTCGTATGGTACGCAGCGGGTTGGCAGGCAACATATCTGAAGCTAATGCTTTGCAGTATGAGCTAATGCCTAAAATGTCATTGGCCTTTAAAGAAGGTAATCCTGTGGGCATCAAAGCCTTTTTAGCAGCCCAAGGTCTTTGTGAACCTTATGTGCGTTTGCCTTTAGTAGAAGCTTCTGATAGTTTAAAAGAAGCTATTAGGGAAGTGTTATAATTGGAGAAACTTTTTTTTGAAAACAAAAAGCGGTTTGAAAGATTAACTTTCAAACCGCTTTATTTCTTTCAGCTGTTCAGAATCTAAGTCGTAGATGTCGTTCTTGATTACTAAAGCTCCTTGGTCGTCAATAAATGCAGTGTAATACAGAATGTTCAGTTTAAAATTTGTTTTTGGGGTAACGCGCAAGCTGCGACTTCCGTGCATTGTTTCAGTTACTTTTTCCAATGTCCAAGGAGTATCAGAAGCTTCGTCGCGTAGTAGGAGGTAGGCCAACTGTTCAGGGTTTTGCACTCGCACACACCCATGACTCAAGGCGCGATAGTCGCGTTCAAAGAAGTGCTTAGAGGGGGTGTCGTGTAGATAGATACTCATATCATTGCTCAGAATGAACTTTATTAAGCCTAATGAGTTACGCGCCGAAGGAGCTTCAACAAAGAAAAAAGCACGTTTATGCACTGAAGGGTCTGACCAATTTACTTCGGTAGGATCTATTTTCTTTCCTTTTTCGTAGAGAGTGTAGCCTCGCTTTTTATACTTCTCAGGGTCTCCTTGGGCTACCATCTGTGGAATCATCTCTCTTTTAATGATACTTTGTGGCACTGACCAAGTAGGACGGAACTCTACATACTTAATACTATCAGTAAAAATAGGAGTAGGAGTTTCTGTTTTTCCTACTACTACTCTGGTTTTGAATAAGAGAGAATCTTTGTGGAATAAAGAGAGTTGAAAATCAGGAATATTTACGATAGCATAGGTGTCGCCTAGCGGATTGTTGAAAATACGCATTCGCTCCATATTTAGTTGGACAAGGTCGCGTTCGCGTTGAGAATTCATATTCAGGTAGTAGAGCGTTTGTTTGCCCAATACACCATCAGGGGTTAAACCTTTGCTTTGTTGGAACTGTTGTACTGTTTTAATAAGGGTGCTATCTACGATTTGAGCATCGGTTTCTGGGAGCGCTTCAAAACCTTTGGCTTTAAGACCTTCGCGCAATTGTGCTACTATTGGAGCGGTGTAGCCATATACGAAATCTTTAGGGTTTGCAAAGTTTACTGCAGTATTAGCACTGTCTAATGTTTGCTTTTTCAGTTGGCGGTAGAGGCTTTTCATCTGTTGATACTGGGGATTGACCGGAAGCAAAGATGTGATGAGTTGGCTCAAAGGGATGGTGTCTGCTATTTTTAAGAGAGCTTCAGCATTGTTGTAGGTATTTTTAGGTTTCAACCAAGAGTGTTTGCCATAAGTTTTTTTTAAGAAACGACCATTAGTTAGGTGTTTGGTAAGCAGCAAAAATGAGGCTGTAATTTCCTTGTCTAATTGTACTTTATAGCTTTCGTCTGCTTTGTGGACATAAGCACTGTCCACAGCTTTTTTTAAAGGAGTTTGTCGGTAGGTTTCAGGGTTTAGTCCATCGTTGTCAATGCTATCCAATACTTGCATATACTCAGCAAAGAGGCGCGAAGGGATGTCTTGATACAACCAACGTGTTTTCCCCCCGTTTAGTATGTAGTAGGTACGGGTGTCTGATAGAATACCCTTTTGGTAAGCATTATCTAATACGGGGATATTTTCAAAGGAAGTAGCTGAGGTATCTACTACCATTGTAAGCGCTTCGGTATAGAACTCTTCACCTGTTTCCCTTAGAGAAGATTCGGGATGTGATGCAGGGTCGTTTTTGCAGTTTTGAAGACAGAGAGAGAAAACTCCTAATAGGGGTATGATGAGTTTTAGTTTGAGATGATTCATATCGAAATACGTCATTTTAGGAGGCAAAGATACGAATAATTTGCTAATTAGCAAATTAGCCAATTAGCAAATTATCTGTAAATGCTATTTAAAGCGCTTAACAGCTTCTTCCAATACTTCGTATACTCTATCTAACTGTTCGTCGGTAATTACGTAAGGTGGTAGGATGTACAAAATATTGCCTACAGGGCGTAAAATGACCCCATTATCAATAAAGAAGTTGTAAAGCTGATCGCGAAATGCCCCGTAGTAGTCAGTGTTTTCGGTTGTTTTGAGGTCGAAAGCTAAAATAACCCCCAAGGTACGCGCATTGACTACATTCGGGTACTGACCGATGTGTTTTACAAAAGCTTGATGCCGTTTAGCAATACGTTGTAGGTTTTGTTGCATTTCTTCACTTTCTAAAATACGGATAGCTTCTAAAGCAATGGCACAACCTGTAGGGTTTGCTGTAAAAGTATGTCCGTGGAAGAGCGCTTTGTTTACATCGCTGCTATAAAAGCCGTCGAAGATAGCCTGAGTAGTAGTGGTTACGGCTAAGGGGATGGTGCCTCCTGTGAGGGCCTTTGATAGGCAGATAATGTCGGGCTGCTGGTTTAGGTAGTAGGAGGCAAAGGTGCGCCCTGTTCGTCCAAATCCCGTCATCACTTCGTCGGCAATTGTAATCACATTGTTTGCTTGACATATCTTTAGCAGTTCGTCCAAGGCTTCAGGAGCGTAGATTTGCATTCCTGAGGCTCCTTGTACAAGAGCTTCGAAAATAAAGGCTGCAGGACGGTGGGTAACGATGACTTCTTTCAGTTTAGTTATGCTTTCATCACTTCCTTTTTTTGGCAAAGGGATACGCACTACTTTTAGCAGATGCTCTTGAAAGGCTTCGGTGAAGAAAGAGATGCCTGAAGCTGCCATAGCTCCAAAAGTGTCGCCGTGAAAAGCTCCTTCAAAGGCAACTACAGTAAAGCGTTTTTCTCCTTGGTTATAGAAATACTGCAAGGCCATTTTAATGGCTATCTCTACTGCAGTAGAACCGTTATCAGAGAAGAATACTTTCTGCTGGTTGTCGGGGAGGATGCTGATGAGTTTTTCAGCTAGGGCTACTGCAGGCTCGTGGGTAAAGCCTCCGAAGAGTACGTGCTCTAATTGAGTAAGCTGCTTGTAAGCTGCTTGAGCCAATCGCTGGTTGCTGTGGCCGTAGGGATTTACCCACCAGCTAGCAATAGCATCAATGTACTCTTTGCCGTTTTCATCCCATAAAAGGGCATCTTTTCCTTTTACAATGCCTAAGGGTGCAGCAGCCGTTTGGTGTTGGGTGTACGGGTGCCACAAATGTTGTAGGTCTCGTTCTTGTAAATTCATTTCTTTTTTGATTGTATAATGGTTTTTGTAATAATGTCTTTGTCTAACTGCCATCCTCTGGCAGGACTATATTCGCGTCCATATAAGATGATTTGGATATGGAGCTTGTTCCAACGTTTTTTAGGGAATAGCCTTTTGGCATCTTTTTCAGTTTGTACTACTGAACTGCCATCCGAGAGCCCCCAGCGTTGCATTAGCCGATGGATATGAGTATCTACAGGGAAAGTAGGAATACCAAAAGCTTGAGAGAGTACTACGCTGGCTGTTTTGTGTCCTACCGAGGGGAGCGCTTCCAATTCCTCAAAAGTTTGAGGCACCTGTCCGTTATGCTGGTTAATAAGAATGTGCGATAGCCCATATATGCCTTTGGCTTTAGCAGGTGCTAGGCCTAAAGGCTTGATAATAGCTTCAATTTCGTCTACAGTTAGCAGCACTATATCGTAAGGATTATCGGCCTTAGCAAATAGGGTAGGGGTGATTTGGTTCACTCGTGCATCGGTAGTTTGGGCGGATAGCAGTACTGCTATGAGCAGAGTATAAGGGTCTTTGTGTAGCAACGGAATTTCTACTGAGGGGTAAAGTTCCTCTAAGGTGTCCATCACAAAGGTTACTTTTTCGGCTTTTCTCATTTTTTCTCTAGAAGTACTACGTTTTCGACGTGGTAGGTTTGTGGAAACATATCTACTGGTTGTACTTTGGTAACTTTATAAAATTCGTCCATTAGGGAAAGGTCGCGAGCTTGGGTAGCGCTATTGCAACTCACATACACAATTTTTGGAGGAGCTATTTGCAGTATCTGGGCTACTACATCTTTGTGCATTCCGTCGCGAGGCGGATCGGTAATGATAACATCGGGGGTGCCATTGTCTTGAATGAAAGCTTCGTTAAAGACTTGCTTCATATCGCCTACATAGAAAATAGCGTTGCTTATGCCATTGGCTTGTGCGTTGTCTTTGGCATCGCTAATAGCTTCTGGCACAGCTTCTACCCCTACTACCTTCCGAGCCTTTTTGGCTACAAATTGAGCAATGGTGCCTGTGCCAGTGTAGAGGTCGTACACCAATTCATCACCTTTTAGGTCAGCAAAGTCTCGTGCTACTTGGTAGAGCTTGTAGGCCTGTTTAGAGTTTGTTTGGTAGAATGACTTAGCATTGATTTTAAAACGCAGTCCTTCCATCTCCTCATAGATACAATCATTCCCTTTATAGCAGATGATTTCTTGATCGTAAATGGCATCGTTGCCCTTGCTATTAATACAATATTGCAGTGAACTGATTTGTGGAAAGGAAGTAGCTAGATGGTCTAACAGGAGTGTTATTTTTGGGTCGTTGCGGAAGAACTGAATCACGACCATTATTTCTCCTGTAGAACTGATGCGTATCATCATAGTACGCAAGAGGCCAGTTTGCTGGCGAGGACTATAGAAAGGCATCTCGTTTGCCAAGGCAAAACGTTTTATTTCTTGTCTGATAGCGTTTGAGGGGTCTGCCTGTAGATAGCAGTGTTCGATGTCCAAAATTTTGTCCCAAGCTCCAGCGATATGGAAGCCTAACGCATTGCGGTCAGCAACTTCTTCGCCTTTTTGAATCTCTTCGGGGGTGAGCCAACGCATATCAGAGAAAGAGAACTCCATCTTGTTGCGGTAAAAATAAATGTCGTCAGACCCAATGATAGGCATCAAAGGGGGAATAGAGAGGTGCCCTAAGCGAACGAGGTTGTTTTCTACTTCTTTCTGCTTGTAGAACAGTTGGCTTTCGTACTTTAAGTCTTGCCATTTACAACCTCCACAATAGCCAAAATGCGTACACATAGGAGATGTACGCAAGTCGGAATGCTTATGGAAGTGGGTAGCAAAGCCTTCGTAGTAGGCTGATTTCTTTTTGGTAGTCTGTACATCTACTACATCGCCAGGTAGGGCATTATTCAAAAAAATAACGCGACCGTCAGGGGCTTTAGCAATACTTTTGCCTTTGGCTCCCGCATCAATTACGGTCACGTTTTCTATGGTTATATTTTTTCTTTTACTCATTGCGGGGGCAAAGGTAATAAAAAAAATCCTATTGTAGGCTATTTAATTTGCCTTGTGCTTTCAGCAATGCTATTTCAGCTAGTTTGTAGTTTAATAATGCACTGGTATAGTTGTTTTTAGCATCGGACAAAGAACGCTCGGCATCTAATAAATCGGTGAGTGAAGCTAGCCCTTGTTGGTAGTTGTTTTGGGTATTGAGCAGCACTTCTTCGGCCAATTTTACGTTTTCTTTTTGTGAATCTATGGTTAAAAGATTATTTGTCAGCTCACTTTGAGCATTTTTGGCAGCAAAATCCATTGCTAATCGAGTGTCCTTTAAGGTTGCTTCTAAGGCTTCACTTTCTATTTGAGCTTGGCGTATTTTGGCGCGGGTACCAAAGCCAGAAAAGATAGGAACATTTAGCCCAACACTGATAGCTGAATAATCAGACCAATATACTTTATCTTTTTTTCCATAGAGCAGTGGTATTTTAGGCCCCATTCCTAAATAACCATAAGTAGCCTGCAAACCTAATGAAGGGTATAGTGCAGCACGTTGTACTTTTACGTTGAGGTCTAAGAGCTGCTTTTGTTTTTCAAGTACTTGTAACTCTATACGGTTTTGGCTGTTGTCCTCTTGAAAAGCCAAGTTGTAGTTTGCTTCAAACCCTTCTTGAGGAAGCGTAATCTCTTGGTTCATTGGCATTCCTATCATATACTTCAAGGCATTTTCAGACAGTTGTAACCCGTTGAGAGCTTGCTGTTTGGCAGATTTGAGATTGTTTAGAGCAACAGTGGTACGGTCGAGGTCTATTTTTTTAGCTAAACCAGCTTTATACAGCCCTTTAACAACCTTAGCTGTTTTTTCGGTTAAGCTCAAGTTGCTTTCAATATTTTGCAAAGTTTGCCGAGTTTGGTATACTTGATAGTAGCTTTGGGCGACCCTTTCGATAATGTCGTTTTCGGTAAGCTGTTGATTGAGCAAATAGAACTCTCGGGTAGTGCGAGCTGCTTTTAATCCCATAAAAACAGATTGGTTAAAGAGCACTTGGTTGAGTTTAGCTTCGGCTGTTGAAGCCCATTTTTGTCCCATTTCCATCTTTATAGGTTCATCGCTTGCGGGCCTCCCTGGCATTGCAAATGTGCTAGCGTCAATATAAGTAGCTTGTAGTTTAGGATTAAAGGAAAGACCTCCAGAAGCTGAAATATTGGGCAATGCGTTGGCACGCACTTCTTGTATCTGGTATTCGCTTTTGCGCACATTTAAGCGAGCTTTTTCGGCATCTGATTTGTTTTTCAAAGCATACTGTATAGCTTCTTTTAGCGTAAGTTCTTTTTGTTGTGCCCAACTGATAGAGGTTAGGCATATCAGCACCGAG
Organism: uncultured Capnocytophaga sp.; assembly: GCA_963519425.1. Classification (GTDB taxonomy): domain Bacteria; phylum Bacteroidota; class Bacteroidia; order Flavobacteriales; family Flavobacteriaceae; genus Capnocytophaga. The sequence continues at coordinate 2,837 of CAUQNY010000061.1, read as the reverse complement.
GTAATGATTCTTTTCATCAATAAATGTTGTTATATTAATTTTTCTTTTTTGAGTTGTAGTACGCGTTCCAATTCTTTCAGTCCTTTTTCAGTTACTAATATTCTGAAAAAGTACTCCATAATGGTATAGATAGTTTCCCAAAAAGGAAAGTCTCTTTCAGGAAATGAGTTGGTTACAGAGCGTAAACGCTGGACATTGGTGTAGAATATTTTGTAAAATTCTACGTTGATATCTTTTCTAAAAAGTTCTTCTTCCCAACCTTTTTCTAAGAGTTTGTCAATAAAAAGAGCATCTGATTTAGCAAATTCTATCTCCATACGCTCATAGGTTTTAGGATAGTACTTTCGTAATTCCCAAATAGGACGGTCGCTGTTGATATTGAAAAACTCTTTTACTTTTTTTTGATTGCGGTATACATTTTCAATCACTGAGCCTTCGCCTTGCACGAAAGTTTCAACTTTCTTACAACTCATTTCTAAGGCGTGATCTAATGTAGCCTCTACTAAATCTTGTTTGGAAGGAAAGTATTCATAAAGCGTTTTTTTAGACATTCCCATCTTGTTTGCCAAATCATCCATTGTAAAGGATTTAAAACCATACTGCATAAAATCGTTTAAAGCACGCTTTACTATTTCTTCTTTCATAATATATTAATTAGCTAATAGATTCTTTATTCCGGCGGCAAAGGTACGTTGAAAAAACTTAATAAACAAAAAAAGTTTCCGCGCTTTCTCCTTTTAGTTGGTTATAGGTTTAAGAATGTAAATCCTACTCCCATCGTAGTTTGCTTGTAATTATAATCAATTAGAGAGTCGCCATAACCGTGAGATACTTGCAGAAGGATGCGTAGGTCACGATTGAGAGGGTAAATCCAACTACACTCTATGTGCCCTCTGTTATGTTTGAAGTTCAGGTTGTTGCGAATTCTCATTGAAAAGATATTTTTTCTGAAAGAATGGAGTAATGATAGTTCGCATCTGCCTATGTAGTTTTCTATTTCGGGGTTGTCGTCTTCTCTTGGTTTTTCGGTAAATCGTCGCCATAAACGTAGGTTTAGCATTGTTTCATTCCATTGGAAAATACCCATCAGAATAAAGCGGTTCCAACTACGCGAGTGGGCAGCTTCTTTGCCATTGGACTGGTGATTGACTGAAAGCCCAGCCATTTTCATTTTTAAATTTCCAACCGATAGGTTTAGTGGATAGGTAAAAATGAGTTCGGGCTCGTAGTTCAACTCTCTAAAGGGGCGAGACAGCTTTCCGTTGTACATTTGCCAATACGCTTGTTGGGTAAAAGCCACCCAAACATCGCCTTTTCCAAAGGCATCTTGCATAATTTTAGCTTTTAAGCTCACTTGAAACTTAGTTTCAATATGCTGATAGTCTCGCCATTCGGGTACGGGACGACTGGGGTTCAGGCTATGAGGCTGTTCAGTCGGAACATCTGTAAACCTAAAAGGCATAATATACATAGGCATATAGTCTACAAATTTGAAAGTACCGCGCTGGTCTTCACGGTCAAGCTCCCACACTTTTGAGAGTGTGCGCTCTAATATAAGAGGCTTATCCGTTTCTCTTTCGGTTAAAGAGAACTCTTGTAGCGAATCAAGGGATACTTCCTGCGTCCAACCGACAGATGTTACGAACCAAAAGATTGTAACTAAAGTTTTTGTATTCATTCTCTATTTAAATTTAGCAGCTGCAAAGGTAAGGTGAAAAAACTTAATAAACAAAAAAAGTTTCTATTGTTAGTGTTACGCCAAATTTAAATGCTTATATTTTTTCATTGTCATTTACAAAGAAAAGCATTTATTTTGAAAGAGAAAAGGCTCTTATAGTTTTTTTACTCTTCAAAAGCTATTTCGCGCTGTAGTGTCCATACTTCTACCTCTTGTATCTTGCGATAATCGGTCTGCTGAAAAGCGTGTTGGGTATAGAAATGCACATTCATAGCCGTATTGGTTACCAACCGCAGTTGGGTAGCTCCGCGTTGGGCTATAAAAGGTACTATACCTTGGTCTATAAACCGACCTCCTACCTTTTTGTTTTGCCACTCGGGGCTTACCACCAAGCTCTCTAAGTACCACGTCCCTTCAGGCGCATTGTTTTTTGCCTGCTCGCTGCTTTGGTCAAGAAAAGGGAGAAAATGCTTAGTAGGCTTTGCGTATTTCCATAGGGCAAAAGCTCCTGAACGCATATAGTCCCATAAGCTGATATGGGTTTTGCCCAAGTGCTGCATCACAGCCGATGCTACGGGGGTGCCTTCATACTCTGCTAGCAAACAATACCCCTTACGAATATTGCTCATCGCCTGTACGTAGTGCAGCTTATTCAGATAATCGATATACTGACTATCCGAAGAGAAAAACGGATTTAACATAGCACGATACATATTATAATTGGCAAAAGCATCGGTAAGAAGGTGAGCTACACTTTTAGCATCAGCGGCTGTAGCTTGTCTGAAATCTAACTGCATAAATAATTGTTTTTTACTTCAATAGAGGGACAAATATATAAATTTTAGCTGAAACTTCAAAAAAGACACAAAGGGGCTATCGGGAAAAGTAATTTTTATGGTTTGAGTCTCTATAGGGATAATTATTTTTTCTGTTTTAGAAGTGTTGAGTAGTAACTTGCTTTTTCTCTGGAGGTGTGCTTCGTCTTCGCTTCGTCTTCACTTTGTCTTCGGGGTAGCTTTAAGGTTCCTTCAATAGAAATTTTTTCTTTTTTACTATTTAATTCAACTTTTTTATAGAAGATATAAATATCTTTTATATCTTTGCGCCCGAAATTAAAAACACTAACAATTTTATTATGACAGCAAAAAAATTGTGGATT
>CAUQNY010000060.1:0-12681 GCA_963519425.1 uncultured Capnocytophaga sp. | reverse complement strand
ATACCCCAACTACAAATACCCCAACTACAAATACCCCAACTACAAATACCCCAACCACAACTACTCCGACTACAACTACTCCGACTACAACTACTACAACCACAACTTCTCCAACCACAACTACTCCAACCACAACTACTCCAACCACAAGCACTCCAACTACAACCACACCCACTACAACCACACCCACTACAACTACCCCTACTACAACCTCTCCAACCACAACCTCTCCAACTACAACCACACCCACTACAACTACTCCAACTACAACTACCCCCACTACAACTACTCCAACCACAACTACTCCAACCACAACCACTCCGACCACAACCACTCCGACCACAACCACTCCGACCACAACCACTCCGACCACAACTACACCAACCACAACTACACCCACTACAACTACTCCGACAACAAACATTCTCATCGCTAAAGATGATATCTTTACAATGACTGTTAGCACTACTACACTTACTACCCCAAGCGTCTTTAACAACGACCTTCTTGGTACCGAAACACCTACTTCCAAAACAGTTATATTAAAAGTCATAAGAGGTTCCAAAGACGCTGAAAATAACTTTCTCTTAAGCATTACGCTCCAAGGACAAATCTCTATTCCTGCTCATACTCCTGCAGGCACTTACTATTTGCACTATCAACTCTGTCCACTCAAAGAAAAAGCTCCTTGTGTTACAGCTACTGCTACAATAGTTCTTTTGTCAGAGGTTACCACTCCTTCAGTTATTACTCCTAAAAGTGCCCAACCTTCTCTCGTTGTCTACAATGGCCTCTCTGCTCAAAGCATTGGTATAAACGACCATCTCCACATTAAAAACATCGAATTATACCCTCAACACAGTGTTTGCATCTTCAACCGTAATGGTCAAAAAGTTTTTGAATCTTCCTCTTACAACAATACTACCAATGTTTTCCGAGCAAATTCACAAACCGAAAGCATCTATTTCTATCTAATCCAGTACCTTGATGCTAAAAACCAACCTCATAGCCTTACTGGCTACCTCTACATTAAAAAATAAAATCCTATTGCCATTAACTTTTTATTTACTATCTTTGCCGCAAGATATAGAAGAATGAAAAAAACAAATCACATACTAGTTAGCGGTGGCATTCTGCTCTTGTCTGGATTCCTAGTCAATGCAATGTCTGTAAAAAAAGAAGAACGAAATATTTACGAACAAGCTGAAATAGAAGTTAATGAAAACCCTTTCGCTACTGAAGAAATACCACACGAAATATCTCTGTCAGAATACAAAGTATACGCTATTGACCTGCCTGAAAAATTAGACTTCGCAGGCGAAAGAGTCCCTATTGAAGACCCCGATGTATATGAGCGTTTAGATAGGGAGTTTCTAGTAAATACCTATTGGCAATCCAATGGCTTACTAATTCTTAAACGTGCCAACAAGTATTTCCCTATTATCGAACCTATCCTAAAACAAAATAATATCCCTGATGATTTTAAATACTTAGCCATTATCGAAAGCGGCCTTACCAATGCCGTCTCTCCCTCTGGTGCAAGCGGATTCTGGCAGTTTATGAAGTCTGCTGCCCAAGAATATGGCTTAGAAATATCCGACCAAGTAGACGAACGTTACCATATTGAAAAAGCTACCCAAGCGGCTTGCGATTACTTAAACCGAGCCAAAAGAAGTACAGGTAGCTGGACAATGGCTGCTGCAGCTTACAATGCAGGAATGGCCGGTATGAACCGCCAAGCCACTTTCCAACAAACAAACAATTACTACGACCTATGGCTAAACACCGAAACCTCTCGGTATGTCTTCCGCATATTGGCCATAAAAGAAATTATGAAGCACCCTAAAAAGTACGGCTTCATTTTCGATAAAAAACACTTATATAACGAATTGCCTACCTTCAGCGTAATGGTCAATACTCCTATTGAAAACCTTACCGATTTCGCTAAAAGCTACAACATCACCTACAAGGATTTAAAAATCTATAATCCTTGGCTACGCGACCGAAAGCTTGATAACAAAGAAGGCAAAACTTATTACATTAAAATACCAAAGAAGTAGAGATTTCTTTCTACTTCTTTTCTATTTGCAAAGATGCCATCCCTTGCGGCGCAAACTCTTGCAATATATCCAATCTCCCACTAGCAACCCAACGATGCTGCCCTATCACATCAGTGTTCTGTTGCAACAAGCCTTTTTCTGCAAGCACCTTGCGCGTCTGTTTAGCTACTGCGTACCCCGAATCTATCACTTTGATATTAGCAGGAAGAATAGCCCGTATCTGTGGCAACAAATAAGGGTAATGCGTGCACCCCAATACTAAGTAGTCTATCCCTTCTGCCACCATTGGCAAAAGGTATTTGCGCAGCAATCGGGTCATATCAGTACTTTCCATACGCCCTGACTCTATCAATTCTATCAGCCCCTCCCCTACCTGCTCTATCATTTCCAAATCCTCTTCTTGCTTCCAATGCTCACTCGTCTTCGCAAATAGGTCACTAGATAAAGTACTACGCGTAGCCAATACCCCTATCTTCTTCGTAACGCTCTGCAAACTAGCAGGCTTAATAGCAGGCTCTATGCCTATAAATGGAACATCTTTATAACGATTCCTCAAAAACGAAATAGCATTAGTCGTAGCCGTATTGCAGGCCACTACTATAATCTTAGCGTGATGAGCCAACAAAAATTGCGTGTTAGCATCGCATAGCGCAATGATTTCCTCCTTGCTTTTCTCCCCATAAGGAGCATTTTTATTATCTGCCAAAAACAGTGTGTTCTCATTAGGCATCAGTGCAACTACTTCTTTCCAAATAGTAGTACCCCCTACTCCCGAATCAAACAACCCTATAGGAGCTTGATGCTTAGAGCTTGATGCTTGGAAGTTAATTCCTGTTTCTTCCATCTCTATTAATAGTTAATATTGTTTGATAAAAGTGTAGCCTCAATTTCCTTTCCAAATTCCTTGCAAAACTCACACTTTTCACGACTGCAAAAATAAAAAAAAGTGTCCATAAATGAACACTTTTCCATCACAAAAATTATTAAATATGACTATTCATTAAAATCCTAAGTCTTTTTTAACAGGAGCATACAAGTCTTCACCTGTCGCTACTATCACGCTAGAACCTGCACTTGAATCCAATACATATTGAAGTCCTTTAGCTTTAGCTATCTTTTCTATAGAAGCTTTCACTTTTTTAAGCAATGGCTCTACCAACTCTTGTTGCTTCTTTTGCAAATTTTGAGCAGCCGACTGTTGAGATTGGCGAATATTGTTTTCCATAGTCTGAATTTCTTCTGATTTCTTTAAAAATTCAGCCTCACGTGCTTTTAGTTGAGCTTCTGTTAGGCTAGCAGCCTCCTTTTGGTATCTTTCTGCTCTTGCTTGCAATTCTTTGATAGCTGCCTGAATATCGTTCATATAGCCTTGTTCCAATTTTTTCAACTGGCTTTCTATTGATTTTCTTTCGGGCATCTCTTCCAAAAGCTTTTGCACATCAATATGGGCTACCTTTGCTTGTGCAGATACCATAGTTGTAGCTCCCAAAAACAGAGCTAATGCAATCATCAACGTTCTAATGTTTCTCATCATTGTTTATTATATTAATTATTAATTTGATACTTATTTGTCTAAAAATATCTTAGCCTCAAGACTACTTAGGGGTTGAAGTTTGTTGCTTAGAAGAGTTTTTCTTTTCCTCCAGCTCCTTAGCGCGTTGTGCTCTCTGGGCTTCTCGCTGTTGCTTCATCTCTTCAGTCTTGCGCAAACGCTCTTGCTCATATTGTACACGGCGTTCCTCTCGAGCCTTCTCAGCTTCCCTGCGCTTTTTCACACGCTCTTCTACAAACTCAAAATCATAGCTCTCCTTCAGTAGGTCTGCCATATCCTTATTCCGGTCAGCAGCATTGTCTTTCTTCTTCAGTACACGAAGCACCACTTTACTCAAGTTGTGCTGTTCATTCGAAAAAAGCATAGTAGCATCACTCCTTTCAAAAATAAAATCATAATTGCGCATCTTCCCTATTTCCTGAATAATATTAAACACTTGGTCTTGAATAGGCTTAGCCAACATAAACTTCTGAGTGATGTATTCCCCACTTTGGACATTGAACTTCTGCTCCTTATAAGCATTCAGATTGTATTCCAGCAATGCTATTTCTTCCTCCTTATCTTTAATAAGCTCAGGCGTTAGCAAAGCTCGTTCAGCATCCAACTGCGCTTTTGCTTCTGTTATCTTAGCTTGGCGTTTCTCTATTTCTGCCTCCCACTGACCTACTTGCAGCGCAAACTGCTCACTGGCTACCTTGTAATCTTCCAAGTTAGAAAGGATGTAGTCCATATCCACATAACCTATCCTCGATGGCTTTTGCGAATACAATACTGATACAGCACAAAATAACAGCAAAAATATCTTTACCCTTTTCATAGAAAATATCGTGCCAAAAATTAGAATTGTTGTCCAAAAATAAAATGCGTTTGCCAGCCACTACGGTTATTGCTATTAGCCGGATTGTCAAACCCATAACCAAAGTCTATCCCAAGCATACCAAACTGTGGCATAAAAAGTCTCAACCCTAACCCTGCCGAACGTTTGATTTGAAACGGATTGAAATTCTCCAAACCATTGTGTACATTTCCACCTTCAGCAAAAGCCAATCCGTAGATAGAAGCCATTGGTTTAAGTGTAATAGGATAACGCAATTCAAGCGAGAATTTGTTGAATACAGTCTCCCCATCGTTGGCCGAAAGCGCATAATTCTCATAACCACGCATTTGTATGTTCTCACGGCTATCCATATTGTAATAGCCTAATCCATCACCCCCCATAAAGAATCGCTCAAAAGGTACTACTCCACGTTTGCTGTTATACGCTCCTAAGTAACCAAAGTCTGCCCCAAATTTTAATACAAATTTACTATATAAATTGGTATACCAAGCTGATGAAAACTTTAGTTTGTAAAATTCTAACCAGCGGAATTGCTTTTGATCTACTGATGATAACTTATCTGAATCGTTATCTGCTATCGCTTGAGCGCGTTCTTCTAACAATTTTCCATAATCTACCCCATTAAAGAGAGAATAAGGAGGCGTCAACTTAGCACTTATAGTAAAGCTACTACCCGACATCGGATAAATTGGGTTAGGACCACTCGAGTTTCTTGATAGAGAGACTGTGTAAGCAAATGAGTTAGAACGACCATCTTTAAATGTAAACACACCAAAGTTGCTATAATTTTGTAAGTCGTAATGCTGATAACTTAGATTATGTGCAATTTGGAAATAATCATCAGGCACTCGCAAACGTTTAGCCAATCCTACACTCAGTCCTGTTATATACACTCGCTTGCTCTTATCTACATCATAACTGCGGTAGCTATAGCCAAACTGCTCTGTCCTGCTGAACGATACCGAAAACTGAACAGGCTGCTTGCCGCCCATCCAAGGCTCGGTAAACGAAAAACCATAAGTGCGATAATAGCGACTCACCTGCAAACTAAGCGACAGTGATTGCCCATCACCCATTGGAACAGGACGATAAGCCTTCCCATTAAACAAATTCCGTACTGAAAAGTTATTGAACGAAAGTGCTACTGTTCCTATGAACGAGCCCCCACCATAACCTCCTTGTAGCTGCACTTGGCTAGAACCTGTCTCAGTGAGTTTGTATTCTATGTCTACTGTCCCTGCATTGGGGTCAGCATTTTTAAAATCCGGATTGATATTCTGCGCGTCAAATAGTTGCAACTGCCCCAATTCACGCACCGTACGCACTACAGCATCCTTGCTGTACAAATACCCAGGACGAGTGCGCAACTCTCTATAAATCACATAGTCATTAGTCTTCTCATTACCTACTACCGAAATCTTATTAAAGTAAGCAGGCTTTCCTTCTACAATGCGCACTTCAAAATTGATAGTATCATTCACCACCGAAGTTTCTACAGGGTGTACTTGCGAGAAAAGATAACCACTGTTTTGGTAGAGATTTGTAATATCTTCCGCATCAGGCTTTGTGGTATCCTGAATGCGTTTCTTTAGAAGCACCCCATTGTATACGTCCCCTTTCTTGATACCCAACACTTGGTTAAGCACTCGGTCGTTGTAAACCGAGTTCCCCAAGAAACGTATATCACCAAAATAGTAGCGTTTACCTTCTTCAACAGCTATCTTAAGGCTAACATTGCCGTCTTTGCCTCTGGTCAGCGTGTCATTCACTACACGTGCATCTCGGTAACCTTTCTCCTTATAAAAATCTATCAGGTTTACCAAATCCTCATCGTAGTCTTTCTTTACATACTTAGAGCGTTTCCAAAAGCGCCCAAACTGTATTTGCTTAGTCTTCTTGAGTTTCTTTCTCAGCTTAGCCTCAGTAAACTGCTGATTGCCTACAAAAGCTATCTGATCAATCTTTATTTTAGGTCCCTTATCTATGTGAATCAGCATATCTACCCCATTGGCATCAGTCGTATCTACTTTAGTGTCAATAGTTACTTTGGTGTTTAGATAGCCATCTTTTCGGTACTTGTTCACAATGTAGTTCTTAGTGTTAGCTATCAAACTCTCATTCACCTTCACCCCTTTTTTAATCTCAGCATCTTTTAGGATAGCATCAGCTTTCTTCTGGTTGATACCCGAAACTTTCACATTCACCAGAGAAGGCGTTTCTCTAATAGCCAATTCCAAAAATACGGTATCCCCTTCTACACGCTGAATGTAAATATTAATGTCACTGAACAACTTATAGCCCCACAATTTGTGGATAATAGCACTAAACTTTTCACTGGGAATTTCTATCTCATCACCTACTTTCAAACCCGATGTGGTAAGAATCGTTTGCGAATTATAGCGCTTAGCCCCTGTAACTTCAATACCACCTATGGTATATTTTCTTCCTTGTCCTAATGAGATTCTTTCTTCTTCTTGCGCAGTCGCTATGCCCACCACTGTAAAGGTGAACAAAACAAACCATAATATTTTCTTCAACATAGTGTTATTTAAGTTGTTCGCTAATTTTTCCAAATCGTCTTTCTCTATTCTGATAACTTAATAAGGCTTCTTCCAAATGCGCTTTCGTAAATTCTGGCCACAGCACTTCTGTAAAATAAAGTTCTGCATAAGCTATTTGCCACAACAAAAAATTACTGATGCGATACTCCCCACTAGTGCGTATCAATAGGTCTACATCAGGCAAATCAAAAGTGTACAAATACCGCTGCATCACCGTCTCATCTATTGCGTCAGTAGTTAGCTCTCCTTCTTTCACTGCTGCCGAAAGCTGCTTCACTGCTGTCAGCAACTCCTCCCGCGCCCCATAGCTCAATGCCAAGGTCAGGGTCGTACCGGTGTTGTCCTTTAGCCGGTCAATGGTCTTCAACAAGGTATCTTTAGCCTTAGCCGGAAAGCGATCTAAATTGCCAATAGCTTTCAGCCTAACATTGTTCTTGTGCAAAGCATCTGCTTCTTTCTTCAAAAACTTCACCAATAGCTCCATTAGGGCTTTCACCTCCAAGGCAGGCCTATTCCAATTTTCGGTCGAAAAAGCATAAAGAGTAAGATATGGTATCTCGTGCGCTACGCAGTATTCCACTACCTCTCGCACTGTTTGCACACCTTTCTCGTGTCCAAAACCTCTCATCAACCCCTGTTTCTTCGCCCAACGCCCATTGCCATCCATTATAATGGCCAAATGTCGCGGATATTTTGTTATTTCCATTGTTGTAAAAGCTATTTCCTACAATAACAAGGTTCTTCTCCAAAGGTATACGTAAGGGTGATACCCGAAAAAGTATACCAGTCATTGCTCCCTTTCACACCAAAGCTGAAAGGCTTCTCTTTAGGCACACTTCCCTCCAAATTGTTTGTCAAGGTATATCTAAAGCCCACTTCTCCTGCCAAGATCAAGCGTTGTCCCAACTTAGCCTTCACTCCAAAAGCTACAGGTACCGCAAAGTCTAAGCTGCGCTTGGTCGTATCAGTCGCTTCTACAGGCGGAGCTATAGCAGGATCAAAATACAAATCATCGTGCCAAAAAGTTACAAAACCCGCATACACATAAGGGGTCATTGGTTTGTCCAACAAGTTCTTGATTTTGTATCTGAAAAAGTTAAACTCAGCACCCAAAGCAAATTCTGTAAGAGAACTTTTAAAAGAAAACTGCCGATTGCGTTTAGCCGGAATATCCGATTGCGCATCATCACCTTTCAACTGTGTTTGCGTAATCTGTATACGAGCCGACATCCGCTCGTGAAAATTCCATTTAAACAATCCTCCAACTGCTGGTGCATTGGGCAAAACATAAAATGTGCTGCCTACATCCGAAATAGGATTACTTCCCCCTAAGAAAAGTCCCACCTCGTATCGCTGGGCCGATGCTATTTGCACCGCCAAGAATGTTACTATAATATATAAATATCTATACATATTGCGGTATTCTATGCAAGGTGCAAATATAAGAGTTTTAAACGACATAGCGTTTATGATTTCCTACTTTTTTACTCACAAAATCTTATCCCCCCTCACCAACAAACAACAAAGAACTGAATATCAAGTAAATAATACAACATCAACCCTTTACAAAAAACACACATTCCTTGCCTAAAAAGCTCACTTCAATCTCCAAAACCTTGATTACTTTCAAAAGCATAACCAAGATTGTGCCAAACTCTAAAATTAAAGATTAAAAGTTAAAATTCTGTCATCTCCATCTCACAACACCGCACATATACAGCTGCCTCTGCTGGCAGGCTTTAGTTTGCAGTCCCATCTATCTTCCCTTTCAAACCTTTGTAATTTTTTATAAAATCCGTAGAAGTTTTTCATCTAATGTAAACATCCTTTGCATCGCTTCGTGCACATCTTACAGCATCAGCAGCCTAATCTCTCCCCTATCCCCAAAATCTATTTCTTTCGTAAAATCCGAGGAAGCTTTCCCATAGAAAAAATTTCTACTACAAGCAGAGCGAAGACAATGTGAAGACAGAGCGAAGACAATGTGAAGAAACCCTCTACTTTTCTCCAGCACCAAGTTTCTACAAAACAAACTAAACACAGAACAAAAAACCAATCCCTTACCTGAAAACAGCTTAATTAATAATTTATTTTCAATTACTTCTTTCTCTAATTCCCTGCATCCGACCTTGCACTCCCATTAGCTTTTTGCTAATTCACCAATTTCTTTGTATCTTTGCCCCGTAAATCAATAAGAAAAATTCACAATGGAAAACATCGAAAAAATAAAATGCCTCATTATAGGCTCTGGCCCTGCAGGCTATACAGCTGCCATCTATGCCTCACGTGCCAATCTCAGCCCTGTGCTCTACCAAGGGCAACAACCTGGAGGACAACTTACTACTACTAACGAAGTAGAAAACTTCCCTGGCTATCCCAATGGTATTATGGGGGGCGAGATGATGTTAGAACTTCAAAAACAAGCCGAACGTTTCGGCACTGAAATACGAAGCGGTTGGGTTACAAAAGTCGATTTCTCTGCTCAGCCTCATAAAGTATGGGTAGACGACAAAGAGATCCACGCCGATGCTGTCATCATTGCCACAGGAGCCTCTGCCAAGTACTTAGGATTAGATTCTGAACAGCACTACCTCAAAACAGGAGGTGGAGTATCTGCTTGTGCGGTATGCGATGGCTTTTTCTACCGCAATCAAGAAGTTGCTATAGTAGGTGCTGGCGATTCTGCTTGCGAAGAAGCTCTTTACTTGGCAAACCTTTGTTCAAAAGTAACAATGCTCGTACGTCGTGATGAGTTCCGCGCATCGCAAATTATGAAAGAACGCGTACTCAATTCACCTAAAATAGAAGTGCTTTTCAATACCGAAACTGAAGAAATTCTCGGTGACGGACAAGTCGTTACAGGTATGAAAGTCCGCAATAACAAAACGGGAGAAATAAGCGAAATAGCTATCACAGGTTTCTTTGTAGCTATTGGTCACAAACCTAATACCGATGTCTTCAAACCCTACATTCACACCGATGAGGTAGGCTACATTCAAAACGTTCCTGGCACATCGCTCACCAATGTAGCAGGTGTGTTTGTAGCAGGCGATGCTGCCGATACCCGTTATCGTCAAGCCATCACTGCAGCAGGTTCTGGCTGTATGGCCGCCCTTGATGCCGAAAAATACCTGATGACACTTGAATAATTAAAAGAAAAAGCGCGATGTTTAAAATGATAAACATCGCGCTTTTTAAATTAGCTAATCAACGAATTGACTAATTAGCTAATTTATGATGGATAATCCTATCCATATAATCTTGCATAAAAGCCTTAAGGTCTTTAATACCCTGTTGCATCTCAGCATTATCTTCTTTCCCTAACAGATTATTCTTTAGTCCCCCATCTTCTTTCTTATAAACACCATTCACCTTACCATTCTCATCAATAACATAGAGATAATTTCCCTGCATTAACTGGTACATAAGCGCATTCGAAATAAATGCGCGAGGCACCTCATCTGTTTTCGTAGCAAAAACACTGCGCCCCCACGAGCGAAAAGGCTTCTGGTACCCCATTAGGTCTACCAACGAAGGGTAAATATCTATCTGCTGGGCAATCTCTTCATTTACGCCGGTAGGTACTAAATTAGGATTCGGACTGTAAAACATAATTGCAGCACCCATATTTGTGATAGGCTCTTTATACAAATCGTAATATGTCTGGTTAGGGTGGTCATTCACAAAAGCAAAAATAGTATTTTCGTACCAAGGTTGCTTTTTAGCGCACTCAAAAAACTGCTTCAGCGAATAATCCGTATAACCTATACATTGATGAATCTCCAAATTCCCCTTAGGAAACTTTCCCTCGTACTTGGCAGGAATCTGAAAAGGATGATGAGATGAAAGCGTAAAAATTGTCCCTAAAAAAGGTTGTTGTTTTTCTGAATAAGTGCGACACATATATTGGAAAAACGGTTCATCCCAAATTCCCCAATGACCATCGTCATCAGCATCGTTGTTATACTCATTTTTGCCGTAGTAGTGGTCAAAACCCAAAATATTAGAAAAACCTAAAAAGCCCATCGAACCATTAGGAGCAGAATGGAAAAACGAAGTATCATACCCCATCTCCTTGGCTATTGAAACCAACGACTGAGTAGGTTGTTTCACGTACGGCGACGAAGTGTAAGCTACTTGAAAAGAAGGTATCCCTGCCAACATCGACGACATTCCGTGAATTGATTGTCGCCCCGTACAATAAGCATTATCCAAAACGTACGCGTGTTGCGCCAACGAGTCTAAGAAAGGAGTGTAACTCTTGAAATCAGGAATATTAGTGCGCTTATTCATACATCCCCAATACTCTTTGCCAAAGCTTTCCAAAATGAAAAGCACCACATTAGGTTTCTTCTTCACTTCGCGATCATACTGCTTAATAGGCTTCAAGCGCTCCCCAATATACGCTTCATCTACAAATTGGTACTCCTTAAATCCCTTATTTTTCCCCAAACTCCTAATCAAACAAAAAGGCGTATTGAGTATTGCATCTGCTTGTGGCGTAACATTCACATGTCTACTAGCATCCAACATATTGATAGGGCGCGTATCCGAAGTAAAACCGCCTCCCCTGATAGCCATCATTATCAATGTGCCAAAGCCTAAGAAAAATACCGTTGACCAAATAAAATAAGGCTTTTTCTTCTCTACCGAAGTCTCTACGAGCTTCACTCGTTGGTACAAATATACCCAAAGAGCTATCAACAAAAAGAAACCAACGAACAAATACCAATAATCTACCAAAAAAGTAAAAAACAGCGTCATTTTGTTCTGCTCGTGTTCCAATACTGCAAACGAAGCCGATGTAAAACGCGATTTGCTAAAAGGGTAATAAGCCACATCTACAAAATTCGTAGCATAAGCCAATACATTAGGAATAAAATACGACCAAAATACAACCTTTTGGAACTTTGGTTGCGTATTGATAGTCAAAGGCAACAAGCTTAGCAAGATGAACAGCAAGTTCAAGTACATAATAGCACAATTATCAAAAGCTAAGCCATAGTAAAAAAGGTCAAGCAAGCGGTAGTCCCCCATCACATCATTATTGAAGTAAATGAACACCCCTCTTCCGATAGCATAGAACAAATACACCAAAAAGATACGATACAAAAAAACTACATATTCTCTGATTCTCATAATATTATTAGTTAATCTCAATTTCTACATCAATGACAGTTCGTCTAGCACGTTCCTAAAATCTTCCTCGCAATCTATTTCTGCCCCTATAGATTATTCTACAAGCTTTTAAACAAACTGCAAGACCAGAATTACAAATGCTAATACCGTCGAAGCTATTAGCACTCCTCGAGCGCGTTCATTCTCATACCGATTTAGAAAAAAGAAAAAAACGGCCAAATCCAGTACTGCTCCTAACGCAATAAGCTTTCCCAAATAATCCCTATAAAAAGCATCTAACAAAGTCAGACGCACACTTACTTTAGAAAAAATAAGGATATAAGCCAAAATACCCAACGCATTAGCCAATATCCCCACTACAAAACCAATAAGCTGGTCTCTTCTATCTTCCGAAAAACTTAAAAATCCCATTGGTCAAAAAGTTCAATCGTTTGATGAGCTGTAAGGTCAAACTGAGTAGGCACTACCGAAATGTAGCCATTTTCAAGAGCCCATTGGTCAGTATCAGTACCTTCATCTTGGTTTACAAAA
>CAUQNY010000059.1:0-12701 GCA_963519425.1 uncultured Capnocytophaga sp. | reverse complement strand
CTCACAAATCATTCACGCTATTTCGCCTTTTCTTGAACCTTGGGGATAGATTTTTTAAAAAAAAACCTCCCCATTTTTTTAGTAGTGGGGAGGTTTGACAACAGACTATAAAGTGTTTGTTTTATTTTCTATATCTCCAATAGTAGAAAGTATTGTCGCTTTATCTCTATCTAAGTCTAACATTTTTACAATAGTTTTATCTTTAGGGTTAGGATGCTCAAAAAGATTAGAATAATCTTTGGTAACATCTAATCCTTGAATAGAGATAGTAAGACAATTAAATCTATCAAAACTGAGAAGTATTGTATACTTACTACTAATACTTTTTCTTAATTTTATATCCCAATAACCATAATAATTTCCTGATTGTTCAAAACATAGGTTTTGCCAATACCCTTCATTACTATCCCTATCTACAAAAGAATAACCATTTTTTATTACTAAAGGAATAAAAATATGTCGTTCATTATCTAAATACAAATAATCATACCAAGTACGAGGAAAATGTAGATAGACTTCAGTACTATCATCTCTTTTTATTTTCACTACTTTAGCAGAGGAAGTTTTCTCTGCTATCCAATCATATAGCTTAGGTTCCTTGATAAGCCTATAAAAGGTTTTTTTCATAGACTTATCTATGTTATTAGATAGCGTAGCTTGAGCAATTACATTGCTTAAAGCCTTGTCTATATCGTTCTGACTATCTAAAGACTCTTGTAGCATCTTTGCTACACATTCTTTTCTCAAAAGAGCTTTAAGATGTGCATCGGCTGTTACCTGTTCAGCGATAAACAAGTCTTTAAGGTTATACGGGGCTTCATAGAAACTTGCAATGCAAGCACGAATAAGCAAATGTTGTCCATCGCGGTATTGAAAACTGATACCATTTCCATCAAACAAATTTGCTATCTTCTCAATACGGTTTTTAAGTTGTGTCGGTGTAATTTCTTTAGAAAGTACTACACTAACAAAACCTTTAAAGAAAGAATGTTTTTCTTGTTCAATAAGAATAGATTCAAAACTATTGTCGGCTACAATGAGTTTTGCTTTTTGAATCTCTTCTTTTATAGCAAAGGGTGTTTCTTTCTTGTCTTCTTGTTGAGCTAAATAATTATAGATATCCCCTTTACTATTATTTATAAGATCATATAAAGCGCGAATAGTACTCACTTGAGGAACAACACCATTGATGTCTGTGTTCTCAACAATATTCCATACTACACGTATCCAATGTTTAAAGTCTGTATTCTCTTTAGGTGAGGTTTCTTGGGTAAGAATATATAACACAATTCCAGCAAAAACAACCGCATTCTTTTGAGAATAGTTTTTAAGGTCAGCAAAAGGTGTTATTCGCTCTCCCCAAGCCGCTTTAGCCTCTTCAAAAATTGTAGGATATGATTTAAAAGTATCAAGTAACAGAGATAGTTTTTCTCTACTTTTGTCTTTGCCTAAAGCCTCAAATAGGATTGAGTAGTTTTTAAAACCTAAATAACGTGCTTTATCATCTGTTTGAATTTCACTTTCTTGTCGGAAAAAATTAAAATTATCAGAATTTTCTTTAGAAAAAACAATAGTTAGAATTGTTGCTACACGATAGAAAAAGCGAAAATATTGGTTATCAACATCTTTGTCAGAATTTTCTTTATTCCAAAAAATATCAATCCATTTAGTATCCAATTTGGTTGCAAAGTCTAACCAAGATTTGAACTCTTTATCAGCTACATCTTTAGTAGGTTTGTAATACCCTACTAAATCGGCTTTGAAATTTTCAAAAGGGGTAAGAGGCAATCCTCTTGCATTCATTTTTATATATAGTTCTTCCGTAAGATTGAAATCATTAAGATTCAAAGCATAAAAACGAATATGTTTTAACTTATCAGCTATCCGCTCTTCTATCTCTTTATAATACTTATCAATAGCATCAAGCATTACAAGCATTGCTTCTATAGTAGGATCTAAGTGAAAGGCATTACTATACCACTTTTGGTTTTTGATGTATATACTTGGCAAAGTATATTCATCGTCAGTGAGTTTATTTAGCTTGCATAATTCTTCTATAAAATCACGAGAAGAATTACGTGTTTCGTAGGTTAAACAATCTTTGAACCACGAGGGTAATGTCTCATTTTCTTGCAAATAAACATAAAGATATAGTAAGAATAAAGTAGTAATGCGCTGCTGTCCGTCAAGCAGCTCATAAGTTCCTTCTTTTAGTGAACCATAAATAAAGTTGAGTTCAATATTTTTCCCCTCTTTTATAGTATTAAAAAGTTCCTGAAGGATACCATTACGTACTTGTACCTCTTCTTTACGCCCTTGTGCATAAGAGCGTTGTATCTTAGGGATAATAATTCTCTTAAGTTCATTATCTCCTATGCTCTTAGTAAAGAGCGTTTCTAATGTTCGTAAGTTATTGTTTGTCATATTCTTTTAATTCATTAAGGATATAATCTTGGTATGCTTTTTTACAGTCATCACTCCAATAAAGGCTATTTTGAAGAGAGGTTTCTCCAAAATTCTTATAGAATATCATTTGAGTACATTGAGGCACGTATTTGCCATTGCGGATAGCCTCAAGTATTTCTTTTCGTTTTCTTGGGAATAATGCATTACCATAGCTACGATTGGTTTCAGCATCAAGAAGAGTAAGGTTTCCAATAGTATTCCTATTATCCTCTTCTTCTGATTTTTCTTTAGCTATTTCCTTGATAGCCTCTATACATTTTTCCCAATTTTCCTCCAACTCAAAAGAAGCTACTTGTTTCTCCCATTCTTTCTTAGGGAGAAATTCTTTATGTACTTTCACCCATTCTTTTTGGTCTTCTTTTTTACTTAAGCGATTTGTTTGAGCAGAATCAATATGTTCTACATCCCAATTTTGAGTTACAAAAATGTCAAAAGGAAATTTATATGAAGGACTATTTACCTCTGTATATTCACGCAATGCCCCTAATTGTTTGTTTAAGGTATGAATATTAAGCAGGAGCAGAATGTTTCTAATTTGGTTGCGGTCTTTAGAATAATTAAGCTCTACTATTTTTTTAATCTTAATTATTTTCTTCAGTTTGCTAATAAAATCCTCTTGGCTTGTAGCACTCTCATAGTTTTTATAGATTTCCTGAAGAGGAGTACCTGCATGAGCTAAGAAACCTATAAGGTTATACTTAATAGGGTCAATATACCAATCCTCAAGAGTACGGAAAACGCTAACTACACTTTTCCATTCTTTTTTTACTATTTCTGTAAGATTTTCTTTTCCAGAAAAGATTTTATAGTACGAACGGAAAAGTTTGTTCTTATCCGTTTCAAATACCCCTTTATTTAAACGTAGAAGTAGTTCTATTCGGTTAGAAGGTATCTTGTTTTCATTACTTAGAAAATACCAAAAATCATCTTGGTGTAATGCATTCTCTATACGTTCCCATTCAAGTGCAATATTTCCTTGTGAGTTCTCTAAATTATCATCTCCAAGATTACGCTTCTGCAAAAAAAGTGCTTTTATAAGCTCTGCTTCTGTAAGCTGTATTTTACCATTATTAATCGTGAGAAACTCACGGATAACATCCTTATCCTCATTGATTTCATACCAAACTACTTGTAGAGATCCACAAGACTCCTCCGTTTCGTTATCTTGGCAAAGGAAAGTAGCTAATTTACTACGTATATTTGATGCTTTTAAATTAGGTGTTTTCTTATTTTCTATCCAATTCTTAATACATTGAAAGGCATTAAAAGCGTGTTTTTCATCAATGTTATTAAAGTTCGTTTGAGTTCCTATAGCTTGAAGATAGGTAGAAAAATCTCTTCGTGTTTCATAGATGAGACTATACATTGTTTTTAGTTCATCTTCTTTATCCTCCTCATCTGTTGTATGTTCAATGATATATTGTAACAAGATGTAAAGAGTAGTAAGTCGTTGTTGTCCATCAACTACCTCATACATATCTTTTTCTTGGTTTATCTGAGGATGATTACCTACAATTGTTTTCCACTGAGTACTATCCTTACTTATCTTTTTTACAATAATAGGTTGTAAGCAGTAGAACTGTTTTTCATTTTTTCCAGAAGCAAAACTATAAAGGTCGTCAAGAAGATCTTTTACTTGCTCTTCATTCCAACGATAACCTCGTTGGTAAGCTGGTACATAAAAAGTTCGCCCATCTCTAAGCTTTATTAGAGATTTCATTTCTATACTATTTTCTTCCATAAAATATGTCTTTTTTATTTGTCGCTGCAAATATATAACTTTTTTTTCATTTTTTCACACCTTCACCTATCGTTCCCAATCAAAACCTTCATGTTCCTCGCGCATTATGTAGCCTAATTGGTTGGTGAGTAGCTGGGTGTTACCTACCTTAAAGTTAGGTTGGTTAAAATGGTGATGCCTATAAATCCAATCATCTATAGGGTTTGAGACAATAAAATCGGTCAAGTCTTGCGCAAAGGCTTCATTTAGCGGATAAACTGTGATTTGCCAAATAAAAAAATGACAAACCTTACTCTCGCAAGATTTGTCATTTACTTATTTGCTAATCCCCCTAACCCCCGAAGGGGGAACTAATTTGCGAATTATTTAAACGCTTTCGTCTTATTCTTGATGATTGACTCTTTTTGTTCAGCAGGGATAGAGTATTTATTGCCGTAGGCAGCGCCTTCCCAATCGCCGTAGGAGAAGTTAGGCAGTACAATGAAGCGTTTGCCAAAGGCTTCTCTGTTTTGATGTACGGCTTGAGAGCGACCTTCTTGAGTACGGTCATCAAAATCTTTTGAGAGGTCTAAAAGGTTATCGCCTAATAGCAGCACTATGTCGTAGTCCTTAGCCACTTGTAGGCGTCGGTTTTCTTTGCTGCGCTCGGCTGTACGCAAGATGAGTCGGCTGTCTGATGGCAGAGGGAAGTGGTATTTGCGTAGGTTTTTAGCTGTCCCTTCGCGCTCTTTTTCCAAACGGTTGGTGATGTAGAAGACGGCTACGCCTTTGCTATCGGCGTATTGGAAGAACTCTAATGCGCCTGCTAGTGGTTTGGCATCGCCCAACGCTGTCCATTCTTCCCACGCTTCTTGTGAGAAGCTAAGGCCTTGTTTGGCACAATAGGCCTCTAAAGGAGAGTTGTCTAAGAAAGTTTCGTCAATGTCGGTAACGATGGCTAATGGTTTGCTGCCTTTTTGGGCAAGTGCTTCGTCTAACCTGAACTTTGCTATGTTAAAAGCTTGTAGGCACAAAGCTTCATACTCGGCTGCATTCTGCTGAATGAATGATGCCCATAGCTTTCCATTGGCAATGAGTTCACTTTCGGCCTTAGGGGCTTGTGCTACGGCTGTGGTTTTGGTAGCACAACAGCTTCCTAATAAGAGTGCTGCTGCTCCAATTAATAAATAATTCTTTTTCATATGGTTATATATTAGTCTTTAGTCGTTAGGTGCAAGCTGTACAATTATAATTTGCTAATTCTCTAATTTTCAAATTTGCTAATTATTTTATCTACAATCGTCTGTGCCAGTTTCTCCTTGCTCTCAAGTGTCCAGCCTGCTATATGGGGGGTTAGGATGACGTTGTCTGCCTCCAAAAGGTATTTAAACGCTTCGGGCATCTGTTTGTCGCTAAAGAAATCTTCAAACGAGGCTTTCTCGTATTCCAACACGTCTAAACCTGCTCCTAATACCTTTCCACTTTGCAAAGCGTGTACTAAATCGTCGGTAACAACACTCTTGCCTCGCGCTGTGTTTAAAAACCAGAAACTTTTGGCAAAACTATTGATAAACGCTTCGTTAATCATTCCTGCTGTTTGGGGCGTTTGTGGTGTGTGTAGGCTCACTACATCGGCTTGACGGAAAAAGTCTACTAAAGTTACTTGTCGTGCATTTTCGTCGCCTTTGTTGGGCAGTATGTCGTAGCAAATCACTTGGCAGTCAAAGCTGCGCAATTTTTTAGCAAAGCTTTTGCCCATATTGCCGTAGCCTATAATGCCTACGGTTTTGCCGTC
This sequence comes from uncultured Capnocytophaga sp., assembly GCA_963519425.1. Taxonomy (GTDB): domain Bacteria; phylum Bacteroidota; class Bacteroidia; order Flavobacteriales; family Flavobacteriaceae; genus Capnocytophaga. The sequence goes on along the minus strand of CAUQNY010000059.1, from coordinate 6,720 downwards.
TAACTCCCAACCGCGATTTTCCTCGCGCAACCACTTGCCTTGTACAATTTCGTTGTTGGCCTTTTTGAAGTTATTAATCAAAGCTAACAACATTCCTAAGGCGTGTTCTCCCACTGCATTGCGGTTGCCTTCGGGGGCGGCAATCAGTTGGATGCCCTTGCTTTCGGCATAGGCTACGTCTATATTCTCAAGACCGGCACCCACTCTGCCTATAAATTTGAGGCGAGTGGCTTTGTCTAAAAAAGTCTTGTCGATAGGGAACCGGCTTCGGATGATAATACCCTCATAATCAGCTATTTTTTCTTCAATGGCAGTTTTTGGGCTGGTATAGTCTTCGTCATTCTCAAATCCTTGTGCGGCGAGTTGAGAGAGCATCAAAGGGTGGTTTTTGTCTATATGTAATATTTTCATTCTCTTTTCTGTGTTTCTAAAATGCAAAAGTACAAATAAATTTGCCAATTGACAAATTTACTGCGCTAAACCGCTTGAACCTGATTGAGGAGGGCGAGCCGCACGGACAAGTAATGAGACGAGTGTAACGGGTAAGGCGGGGAAAGTAGTTGTTTTTTCTGTTTTGCAGCTGTTGGGCAGAAAGTTGGTAGAGACTGAAGAAGGCGTTTCGTCTTCACTTTGTCTTCGCATTGTCTTCGGGGTAGCACTACGATGTTCTCAGTAGATTTTTTTTCTTTTGCAGGGTTGTTCTGCAAATTTGCCATTTGGCTATTTTTTTATATCTTTGCCGCTAATTAAAACACACACACAATATGTCATTATCTTTTTTAAATCCTATTGAGGATCTTTTTACACTTAACAACTATAAACCCCAGCAACTGGGGTCTATACTCTACCAACACCTTCCTACACTCGGACTTCCAGATCTTTCTGATGTAAAAATAGCTTTCTTTTGCGTTGAAACTCCTGAATATTCTTATGACCGTTTTAGGGAACATCTGTATTCTCTTTTTGTAGGAAATTGGCACTTTGCCATAGCTGACTTGGGCAACTTGCCACAAGGAAAAACGGAAGAGGATACTCTTTTTGCTATTCAAGAAATCGCTGCAGAGCTTATCAAAGAGGGGGTTATCCCGATTGTTATTGGAGGGGCACCCAATGCTACCTACTCGCTTTACCGCGCTTTTGACAATCTTGAACAGATGGTGAACTTGGTGAGTGTGGACACTAAATTTAACCTTGGCAATGATGAAGAATTGTTTGACGAGAACTCGTATATGAGCAGACTGATTTCGGAGCCTCCTGTGAACTTACTCAATTTTAGTAATATAGGTTATCAGTCTTACTATATCGCTCAAGAAGAGCTCGATTTGTTTGAGAAAATGTGTTTTGAGGTACACCGCTTAGGCAATATAGTAAATGACCTGAAAATTATTGAGCCTGCTATGCGCGATGCTGATATTGTGAGTATCAATATGTCGGCAGTTCAAGCAAAAGATATGGAGACGACTGGTAACATAAACGGTTTTAACAGTCGCGAAATATGTGCTGTGGCGCGCTATGCGGGTATCAGCAGCAATGTGCAGGTGGCGGGTATCTTTAACGTTCCAGCTACTGACTCTGCTGCTCAGCTTATCGCTCAGATGGTATGGTATTTTTGCGAAGGTTTTAACTTCCGCATCAAGGAGTTGCCTATCATTAGCGATGATAATTACACGAAGTATATTGTCTTAATCGAGGATGTAACTGTAGAGTTCTTCAAAAGTACTCTTACCCAACGGTGGTGGATGAAGCCTGCTACTGACAAATATTCAGCCCCTCAGAACCACGTGCCTTCTGGTCTTATTCCTTGTCTTCCTCAGGACTATGAGGATGCTGTACAAGGTACTATTCCTGAACGCTGGTGGCGCTCCTACCGAAAATTTATTTAATTTGCCGATTTGCCAATTATCAAATCGATAAATCGACTAATTGGCAAATCGACTAATTCTCTAATTTTTCTGTTAGTTCAAACCATCGTTCTGTTTTTTCTTCAAGGGCTATTAGGGTCTCTTGTAGAGCAACTGATTGGTTTTGTATTTCTTCGTTTGTAAGTGTTCCCGATGCAAAGGCTGCTTCTATGGCGGCCTTTTTCTCTTCTAAGGCAGCTATTTCCTTTTCGAGGCGGTTGTGCTCCTTTTGTTCGTTGAAAGTTAGCCCTTTCATTCCATCTTTGCGCCACGTATTCTTGGTGGCTTCTTTCTTTTGATTAGCCTCGTCATCGGCTGGGGGGGTACTTTCTTCGTATACGCGGAAGTCGGTGTAGTTGCCAGGGAAGTCTTCGACTTCGGCATTGCCCCTAAAAACGAATAGGTGGTCTACTATTTTATCCATAAAATAGCGGTCGTGCGAAACGACTACCAAGCAGCCAGGGTAATCTAATAGAAAGTCTTCTAAAACATTCAGCGTAACAATATCTAAGTCGTTTGTGGGCTCATCTAGAATGAGAAAGTTGGGGTTCTGAATGAGTACTGTGCAGAGATACAGTCGTTTGAGTTCTCCTCCGCTAAGTTTTTCGACATAGTCGTATTGCTTTTTGCGGTCGAAGAGAAAGCGCTCTAACAACTGTCCTGCTGAGAGGGTGCGCCCTTTGAGCAAAGGGATATAATCGCCGTATTTCTGAATCACCTCTATCACTTTTTGTCCGGCGAGTACCTCTATTCCGTCTTGAGTGTAGTAGCCAAACTTTATGGTGTCGCCTACTACTATTTTTCCACTATCGGGGGTCAAAGCACCTGTCAGCAGGTTTAGGAAAGTAGATTTTCCGGTGCCGTTTTTGCCGATGATTCCCACGCGTTCGCCTCTTAGAAAATTGTAATTGAACTTGTTGAGGATGGCTAAGTCGGCAAATGTTTTGCTCACGTTGTGGAACTCGACTGTCTTGCTTCCTAAGCGTTCCATATTGATTTCTAACTGAACGGTGTGTTCTTTGCGGCGTTTGTGGGCTTGCTCTTTGATTTTATAAAAATCGTCAATACGCGATTTAGACTTTGTAGTACGCGCTTTGGGCTGACGGCGCATCCAATCTAACTCTTTTACGTATAGGTTTTTAGCTTTCTCGACAGACGCTTGTTCTTGTGCTAACCGCTGTTCTTTTTTCTCTAAGAAATAGGAATAGTTGCCTTTGTAGCTGAACAATTCGCCTCCGTCTAATTCCAAAATTTCGTTGCACACGCGTTCTAAGAAATAACGGTCGTGGGTAACAATAAAAAGGGTGAGGTTTTCTTTGGCGAAGTATTGTTCGAGCCATTCTATCATCTCAAGGTCAAGGTGGTTCGTAGGCTCGTCTAAGATAAGTAAGTCGGGTTTGCTAATGAGTACATTGGCTAAAGCGAGTCGTTTTTTCTGACCACCTGAGAGGTTTTTTACTTTTAGCCCGAGATTGTCTAATTTCAGTTTAAATAGAATCTGTTTGTATTGGGTTTCAAAATCCCACGCGTTGTGTCGCTCCATCTGCTCAAAGGCTTTCTGGTAGGCTGTCTCGTTTTCAGGGTGCTGTAGAGCGTGTTCGTATTCCTGAATGAGGCGCAAAATAGGATTGTCGGCAGCAAAAATAGTTTCCTCTACGGTTAGTTCTTCATCGAAGTAGGGGTTCTGACTTAGGAAACCTATGTGAATTCCTTTCCTAAAGACTACTTGCCCTATGTCGGGCAAGTCTTTTCCAGCCATAATATTTAGCAGTGTAGTTTTTCCTGTTCCGTTTTTGGCGATGAAGGCTATTTTTTGGTCTTTGTTGATGCCAAAGGAGATGTTTTCGAGGATGACGCGCTCGCCAAAGGATTTAGATATGCTTTCTACAGATAATAAATTCATAAGGTTTAACTTAAAAGTGAAGTTAGGGTACAAAGGTACGAAAAACTTCTAAGCGACCAATTTTTAGGCTTATGTTTTCTTATTTGGACAGTTAGTAACACGAGTGGGAGTGCGAGCCGCACAGGCAAGTAATGGGGTGGCTGAGGTGGTGAGATTGGTAGGGGTAAAGAGAGGAGCAATTTATTGAGAGGTGAGGAAAATTGGGGAGTGTAGCTTGCAAGATTGGCACGAATTATGAGGTAAAATACGGAAGGAGGCACAGCAAGTAGGATGTGTTGCAGGAATTAGGGCATTTGATTTTAATCTCTTAAACTATTAATAAATTTGCTCATTTTGTAATTAATTCGTATCTTTGCCGCCCAAATTATACAATGTATGGTTACATTGTTAGATTTAATATAAAAGAAAAATGGATACACTAAAAAACTTACTCATTAAAACTACAACCTTTCTCTTATTGCTGTTTTCGGGCAGTGCAATGGGGCAAGTAGCAGTGAATAGCGTAACAGCTGACACTCCTGTGAGCTTTGCTTCTACTGATTTTGAGATGGGGATGACAATTACAATCAATCTCTCGTCTGGAGTATCTTCGGCAGATGTGGAAGTAGCTTTGAATACGGGAATTGAGTATGTAGAAGGTTCGGCACAAAGTGTGTCGGGGGTTACTTCTATTGTTAAAAAAGCAGGTAGTACGGCCAACAAGCCTATCTTTACGATTACAGGAGCTGCGGGTAGTACTGTTAGCTTTAAGATTAAAAGAAAAGTAACAAAAGCAGCCGTACCTCAGATAAAGGCTGGCGTTATTTTTATTGATAAAATAAAAGCTACTGCTGGGGGACATACTACTGCCGAAACATTGGCTAATTATAAATTGGAGTGGCCTGTATTGCAAATAGAAGAATTCACAGCACAAACTAACGCACCTATAGGGGTAGCTACCAAGACTTTTACTATCAAAAATACGGCTTTGGCAGTAGGTACCACCAAAGATGTTTATTTTTCGATTGTTTATCCCTCAGGGGTTTCGCCTATACAGGTTGTTACGCCTACGGGCTATACGCTTACCAAGATTCCAGCTACTGGTAAGGAGCTTTACAAACTTACCAAAATATCGGGTAGTTTTGCCGGTGGCCAAAGTATAACCCTTACCGAAAGCTATAAGATAGAACATTGTAATACTAATTACCCTATAAAATATATAGCATTTTGGGGGGCTTCTGCTACTGAACCTTATGAAGAGAGTAAGCCAGTTACACGAAGCGTTAGTTCGGGTGGAGTAATTACCACTATTAAACAAAAGAATGATGTTCTAAACAATAGGTATTTTGAGTGGAAAAATGGGCTCTGTGGGCCTGTGGTAGGTACTACCTATTTTAGTTTTATGAATAACTCAGCCGATGGTTCTACTGCCTATAATAATAAGTTATTACTCTCTATAGGGAATGGCAATTTTGCACCTGATAATGTACATATTATTGCAACTGATGGCACTAAAATATCAGTGCCTATGGTGTATGAGAACAATAATTACTATGTGAAATTTGAACAAATTTCTCTATCTGCTTTTGGAGGAAAAAATGTAGGTCTTACCGATGAAGATAATGATGGCTTTGCCGATGACCTCAAAGCCAATACAGTGATACGGATGTGTTTTGATATCAAGAATAAGATTACTCGTCCTTATACTTGTCTTTCTAAAAACGTAAGTTTTACTATCAATCCTTTGATAGTAAATTATTGGGATGACAATTGCGGTGTAAATAAAAATGAGCGTTATAATACTGGAGATATTTTGCGTGAGTTTTCAGTTACCGATGGTTCTTCTTGTCCTATACAATTAGTGAAGAATGTACCTAATGAGGGCTATCTATTACCATTATACGGTTCTATAAGTTCTTCACAGATACTCTACGGACAAAGTAGTAGACAAAATAACCCTCTTAAGTATCATTATTACGCTAAGCTACCGCAAGGGGTAACAATGAAAAATATTCGCTTCTACTATACCCAAGACCCTACTGATACAGCAGCTCCTTCAGTTGTTATACCCAATGTAGCAGCAGGAGGTGTTTTAAGCTATACTTTTGATACAGCGGCTTCTTATCCAGCAGGAGTAGATGCCGATTTTGAGACCTATAGAAAACCAGGCTATATAGCTTACGAGTTGGAACTTACTGACTGTACAGGGGTAGGGACTACCGGCAATTTAGTATTCGAATTTTATATACTCGATAAGAATGCTGATGGTACTTGGTGTGAACTTCCGCGTATTTGTACTACCTATAGCATTTCTATGGGGTGTCCTACCGCTACTTGTGCTTCCAAAGGTCCTCAAATGTTGAGCACCAAAGTAGAACGTGCCGACGATTCTTATGGTTGGACTACCGTTTCGATGACTACACGCGTAGCGCGCTCGGCTGTTTCAGCTAAACAACGTCGCCGTGCCTTGCACTTAGATAATCTTGAGTTTATATCGGAAGGACAACAAACTACCGAACAAGGTACCGATAACCTTTATTACTATATGGCTGCTGTTAAGACAGCTAACCTCAAACCTAAGTTTGTAAAAGTAACGATAGGAGGTAATGAAACTACCCTACAAGCTACCGATGCAGGAGTAGTAACGCAAGTTACTGATGCTTCTGGCAACTATTTCCGTTGGAATCTTACTGATGCACTTCCCGGAGGTCTTTTAGCAGCAGGACAAACTTTCTCGGTAGTGGCTACCTATCAAGTAAACGCCCTTAACCCTACTAACAGCTCTGGTATTGCAACAGAAGCTCAATCGGGTATTACTTCTTATTTTTATACCTTAGCTAATAAAAACGATACTTCTGTAAATGCAAAAGGTGTACATAATAATGAGTTGCACTGCGGAGTAGATCTTATTCCTGTATTTAGCATAGTGAATACCTA
>CAUQNY010000058.1:0-12701 GCA_963519425.1 uncultured Capnocytophaga sp. | reverse complement strand
GAAGACTAAACTAATGAACATCTTGAGAGATCTTATTTCTCTTCTGCGGAAGGATGCCCCTTTCTTCCTTCATCTCACTGCCGAGCACTTGCTTATCTCGCTCTCTGCCATAGTCATTGCTACCCTTGTGGGAGTGCTATTAGGCATCTTTATCAGCGAGTACCGCAAGTATGCCGTTTGGCTCTTGGGGGCAGTGAATGTACTCTATACGATTCCCTCTATCGCCTTGTTAGGTTTCTTTATCACCATTACGGGGGTAGGCAACCTCACCGCCCTTATCGCCCTAATACTCTATGCTTTACTACCTATTATCCGCAGTACCTATACGGGCATTACGCACATCAACCCGCTGATTGTCGAGGCAGCCGAGGCAATGGGCAGTACCCGCTGGCAACTGCTTTGGAAAATCAAACTCCCCTTAGCCCTCCCCGTACTAATGTCGGGCATTCGCAATATGGTTACGATGACCATTGCGCTGGCAGGTATCGCCTCTTTTGTAGGGGCGGGTGGCTTGGGGGTCGCTATCTACCGAGGTATCACAACCAATAATAGCGCGATGACTCTGGTAGGCAGTGTGCTCATTGCCCTCTTAGCTTTGGGGCTCGATTTCTTCTTAGCAAAAATAGAAAAACGATTAGTAAACCGCGAAGTAGCCCATAAGCGCAACCCTCTAAAGCTGGTAGGGGTATTGGCACTGCTTATCACCTTGTTCTTTGTGCTTTCACCCAAAAAGACGAAAGATATTCACATCGCTACCAAACCGATGACTGAGAGCTATTTGCTGGGGCAAATGCTTGCCTTGCTTATCGAGCAGGACACAGGGCTTTCAGTACGCCTTACTAATGGCGTTGGGGGCGGCACCTCCAATATTCACCCTGCAATGCTCCGCGGAGGCTTTGATATGTACCCCGAATATACAGGCACTTCGTGGGAAGCAGTACTCAAACGCAAAGACCCTTACCAAGACGATAAGTTCACTATCTTAGAAGATGCCTACAAAAAACAATACGGCTTAGAATGGGCAAACTTATACGGCTTCAACAATACCTATGCCTTAGCCGTCAGCAAACAAATAGCACAACAATACCAGCTCAAAACCTTTACCGATTTAGCTAAGGTGAGCCACCAGCTTATTTTTGGGGCTGAATATGATTTCTTCGAGCGCGAAGACGGCTACAAACAACTGCAAGAAACCTATGGAATACACTTTGGAAAAGTAATCGATATGGACATCGGACTAAAATACCAAGCCATACGCGATAAGAAGATTGATGCTATGGTAGTATTCACCACCGATGGGCAGCTTTCTGTCAGCGAGGTAGTAGTACTTCAGGACGACCGCAATCTATACCCCTCTTATGAGGCAGGCACGGTCGTACGTACCGAATTGCTCACCACTTACCCCGCCCTGCGCACCACCCTAAAAAAACTCAACAACCTCATTGATGATGTCACAATGGCACACCTCAACTTTTTAGTAGAAACCGAGAGAAAACGACCCGAAGAAGTAGCCAAAAACTACCTCCTACAAAAAGGACTTTTACACCCATAATAATGATAACATTCACCCACATATACAAAAGCTATAACGGCAAGGAAATCATCTCCGACCTTAACCTAACCGTTGAAAGCGGCACCTTCCTCACTATCATAGGCACTTCAGGCTCAGGCAAAACCACCGTCCTAAAAATGATAAACCGATTGGTATTGCCCGACAAAGGCGAAATACACATTAACGGCAAGAACATTTTAGCCGAAGACCTCATAGCCCTACGCCGCAACATAGGTTATGTAATTCAAGGGAATATCCTCTTCCCACACCTTACCGTTGCCGAGAACATCGCCTATGTACTCCACCTAAAAAAGTACACCCAAGCCAATATAGCCCGCATTATCACCGAAAAACTACAGCAAGTAAACCTTCCCCCCGAACTCGCCAACCGGTTCCCACACCAACTTTCAGGCGGGCAACAGCAAAGGGTAGGTATCGCTCGTGCATTAGCAGCAAACCCCGCTATCATCCTAATGGACGAACCTTTTGGGGCGTTGGATAGCATCACCCGCCAGCAACTCCAGCGAGAACTCAAAACCCTCCACCAGCAAACAGGGGTTACTATAGTATTCGTCACCCACGACATCACCGAAGCCCTAACACTCGGCACCAAAGTATTAGTCTTAGATAAAGGCACCATTCAGCAATACGACACCCCACAGACCATTAAACAACACCCCGCCAATGAATTCGTTCAGCAATTAACAAAGTAGCAAACTATGAAAATGAAAGCAATCGTTATTTACAAAGTAGGCGATGCCCACCAATTACAACTAGAAGAACGCCCCATACCTACCCTAAAACAAGGATGGACACTAGTAAAAATAAAAGGCTTTGGCATCAACCGTTCCGAGATATTCACACGCCAAGGGCATTCCCCCTCAGTTCTATTCCCCCGCATCTTAGGCATTGAGTGCGTAGGAATAGTCGAAGCCACCACTAGCCCAACACTTACCGTCGGCCAAACCGTCGTCTCCCTAATGGGAGAAATGGGCAGAGCTTTTGACGGTAGCTATGCCGAATACACCCTCTTGCCCAATGCACAAGTATATCCCATAACCACCACTCTTAGTTGGGACGAGCTCGCTGCTGTACCCGAAACCTACTACACCGCCTTTGGCTCTATGCAAAATCTGCAAATCAAACCCACCGATACCGTCTTAGTACGCGCAGCAGCCAGTGGCGTAGCCATAGCCTTTTTGCGCCTTATAAAAGCCCAATACCCTGCCCTTAGAGTCGTAGGATCAATCAGAAACCATAATACTGAAAAAGAAGCAGCCCTCCTGCGTATAGGATATGACACTATCATCACCCATACCAATAACACTTTAGATACCGATGAACGTTTCGATAAAATATTAGAACTCGTAGGACCCGCCAGCATTAAAGATTCTTTTGCCCATATAAAAGAACACGGAATCATATGTGCCACCGGACTTTTAGGAGGAAAATGGTACTTAGAAGACTTCGACCCCACCCGAGACCTCCTCCACAACGCATACCTTACCACCTTCTATTCAGGCACCGTAAATGCCCAAAAAATAACCACCCTATTCGCCTATATAGACCAACACCACGTACCCGTAGCCCCCGAAAAAATCTTCCCCTTAGAAGACATAGTCGCCACACACCAATACCTAGAAAGCAGCGAAGGCTACGGAAAAGTAATAGTGCGAATTCCCTAACAAGCCAATAATACTCTTCAGTCCCCCTCTTACCCCCTTCCACAAACCAATTACAGCCAATACCATAAAACCCCACAAACCCAACCAAAACACAAATCCCAACCCAATAACAAAAAAACCGCTGATACAAACCTCCATCAGCGGTTTCTTCATAATCCCAACACATCCCCCAGTACCCCCATCGCTAGCTCATTTTATAAACAATCACCTTTTCTCAGCAGCAACATTTCAGCAACACCAAACATTAAAAATAACAACCAAACACCCCACCCCAAAAAACATACAAGAACCATCCTACACCTAAAAAAAGCCCATTGCATTATTCTCTGCCAATCACCCATTTTGTTGAATATTCTTCAAACACATCTTACGCGGACACTACTCGGACACTACTCGGATACTAGTCGGACAATAGTCGGACACAAAAAATAAAAACACAATTGACAAATAAGCAACAAAAAGAACAAAACACTGCGAAAAACACAAAACACATCATACCCCTAAAACACACACCACCGCCCCCAGTACCCCATCCCCTAAAGCCCCCATACACCCACTTGCCAATCCCCCAATTATTCATACCTTTGCAGCAGCCAAATCAACAAGCAACACCTATCAACAAACACACAATAACCCTACTACAAACACCACCCCACCCACCACCCACAAAACCCCCTGCCACCCACCACCATATCCCAACAACCCAAACCAAAAACACCACCCCAATAACTTAGTTAATAAACAAACAACAAACAATATGAACACCTTCGTAGCCTTAGACTTTGAAACAGCCAACCAATACCGCACCAGTGTATGCAGCATCGGACTCGTTTTTGTTGAAAACAACAACATAGTCGATACCTACTACCAACTCATAAAACCCTTTCCCAACTATTATGCCCCTTTCTGTACCCAAATACACGGAATCTCACAGCACGACACCCAGAACGCACCCCTTTTCTCAGAAGTATGGAAACAAATACAACCCAAAATAAAAGACCTACCTCTTGTAGCCCACAATAGCACCTTCGATGAGGGCTGCTTGCGCGCCGTATTAGCCTACTACCAACTTCCACAGCACACCAATCCCTTCTTTTGTACCCTAAAAGCAGCACGCAAGAACCTCCCCCAGCTCATCAATCACAAATTAGACACCGTATCCGCCTATTTTGGCTTTAACTTGAAGCAACATCACCACGCCCTAGCCGATGCTGAGGCTTGTGCATATATCGCCTTAGAGCTTTTCAAGTGAGATAATAACCAATGTTTTTAGCTAATTTATTAATTCCTCATTTGCTAATTATTTACAAACAACGTGTTATCACTTCGCCCCTATTATCACCCTATGCAATCGGTTATTCCTGCGGAAGAAAAAGAGGTTACCTATACCGAGTTTCTTCCGTGTGAGGCTTTGCTTCCGTTTATTTATTGCTATTGGGAGCTCAAATCACCTCCGCGCAACACACCTTTCTTCTATCGAGTAGTTGCTGATGGCTGCATCGACTTGTTTTTTGAATGCGATAACCCGCAGATGAGTTCCCTTATGGGCTATTGCAATACATACATAGAGTTTCCCATAACGGGCGCTTTCCACTATGTGGGGGTGCGCTTTCTGCCTAGTGCCTTTCCGCTACTTTTCGGTCAAGATGCTTTTGAAATCAGCGCACAAGAAATCCCTTTGCGCGAGGTAGTACCTGCACTGGCTACTTTTATAGCTCAGCAGTTGGAAACTCCCCTTTCGTTAGCTACCATTGCACAATGCTTAGACAACTATTTTCTCCGTCACCTATCACAACGCCCTTTGCAGATAGACAACCGCTTTTTCTCGGCACTTTTGCAGATATTACAGAGCAAAGGCAGCATACACATCAGTGAGTTAGATACCGGCATCAGCACCCGACAGTTGCGCCGCCTTTTCGACTACTACATAGGCGATAGTCCTAAGACTTTTAGCAATATTGTGCGCTTCCAACATATACTAAGTGCAAAAGCCTATCACAACCATTCTTTTTTAGACACTTATTACGACCAAGCCCATTTTATCAAATCGTTTAAAACATTCTATGGCGATACCCCGAGTAAGGTGTTAGGCTGAAGAATGTCCGTTTTTTACAATCGTATTCCCTGCGCTTGCGGTACTTTTGCCGCCGAATAACAAATACATTATCAGAATGAAATTAAACGCAGGTATTATCACCGAGAAATTAGCCGAGAGCAAGGCTTTCTACACCCAAGTATTGCAATTTGGCGTTACTTTTGAAAACGACTTTTATTTGCTGTTGCACACCCCCAATCACGAGGCAGAAATCAGTTTTTTATTGCCTAATCACCCCTCGCAACAGCCTATATTCCAAAAACCTTTTACCCAACAGGGAGTATACCTCACCATTGAAGTAGAGAATGTAGATGAGTATTACCACAAGCTAAAAGAGCAGGGAGTACCCATTGCCATAGACTTACGCGAAGAGCCTTGGGGCGACCGCCATTTTGCCATTGTAGACCCTAACGGCATCGGTATTGATATAGTAACCTATTCTGCCCCCGAATAAACATAAAAAATCCCCGCTTGTTACAAGCGGGGATTTTTCTAATTCTCTAATTTTCTCAATGCGTTTATGAAGCCTCTTCAATTCCTTCTTAATTCTCTTTTCTTTGCGCTTGGCACCTCGTAAAACAATCTTAGCAAACTTCTTTTGTTTTTTGCTGATATGTTTATTAAAAGCAAACATTACATCTTTGTATTTGCCTACTAAAGAATTTTCTGCATTTTCTTTCTCTTCGATGACTTTGGCGAGCTTGGCTTCCAATTTTTCTTTTTCAGCTTGTAGCTGGGTAAGGGTTGAGGCTTGCTCTTGAGATTGTGCTACAGCAATACCTCCTAAAAATAGCGCAAAAAAAGCTGCTATCAAAAATCTTTTCTTCATTTTTTGTACTTCGTTATTTTAAAGGGGCAAAAATAGGAATAAATTATCTTAATTAGCAAATTATCAATCTTTTTTAAGCTCCAGCGAAGAAATACCTAAGAACCACAGAACAGATTAAAAAAAGGCACTGTCCTGCAAAATGGGACAGTGCCTTTTTCAAATACCTCATCGGCAAAATCAGCTAATTTGCCAACTCCCTAATCTCCGATGCCACATCAGTATTCAGAATGTGGTACAGCGTCTTCCGCGAGATGAAGAACTTAGGGTAGATAAACTCGCGCCAGATTACCGTGATAGGAATATAGCGCGCATCATGCCGATTGAACTCCTTCATTACCGCTTGGTAACGAAGCAGTTGATTCCGACGACTCGCCTCCCGGCGGCCATCGTCCATTCGATTCATTGTTGTTTTCATTATATTTCTAAAAATTGATTGCATCTTTCTCAATTATTGAGTACCTTTGCCTCCCGATTGCAGCAACCACCACTCTATTTGAGAAAACAAAAGTATAGACTCTTACTCTAAAAAGCAAATTTGCTTGAAAGAAATTCTCTAATACTTAGGGTCTGTAATCTTACAAACATCTCACTATGAATGTCAAAGAACGCATTAAGAAGTTTATTGATACCGAAGGACTCTCCATTTCTGCCTTCGAGAAAAGCATCTATACCTCCAATGGCTACATCAATAGCATCTCCAAAAACATAGGAATCGACAAACTAAACCTCATTATAGAGAAATACCCTAATCTTAATCTTGAGTGGCTTATTACCGGAAAAGGCAGTATGTATAAAACAGCCCTTCTAACCCCTCTCTCATCTAAAGAGAAAAACCTGATGCCCAAGGTAGTGGTTGTAGACGATCAAGACACCGAGCGCATTCCCTTGGTACCCATACGTGCTCAAGCAGGCTACCTCACAGGCTATGATGATACTACTTTCATCAGTCAGTTGCCCACCTACAGCTTGCCTAATATGCAGAATGGTACCTACCGAATGTTCCAAGTCAGTGGTCTATCTATGTATCCAACCTTGCAAGATAGCAGTTATGTAGTAGGAAAGTTCGTAGACGATTGGCACAACCTGAGCAGCAACCGTGTTTGCGTAGTGGTTACCCTCTCAGAGGGCATCATTGTCAAGCGGGTAACAAACACCCTCGACAAGTATGGTACTTTGTATTGTAAGTCCGACAACCGTGACTATCCTCACATTTCAGTTCCCTTAGAGGAAATCCAAGAAATCTGGGAATGCAAAATGCACCTCTCCTTTGAGTTCTTAGACCCTGTAACCAATTACCAGAAAATAGCAGCCCTAGAGGCCGATGTAGCCTACTTAAAAGAATCTCTCAAAAAATTGAATACCCTCTAACACCCAAACACCAATGGAAAACTGGAACATCATCGCAGAAGGCTTCTCCAAAGCCGACGTTACCAAACACGAAAGTATCTTCAGCCTCGGCAATGGGGCAATGGGGATGCGTGCCAACTTCGAAGAAGATTATACCGGCCAAACCCTACAAGGGAGCTACATCGGCGGAATCTATTACCCCGACAAAACCAAAGTAGGCTGGTGGAAAAACGGATACCCAGAGTATTTTGCCAAGGTGCTCAACGCTCCTAGCTGGATTGGCCTACACATCCGCATTAATGGCCAGCTCTTAGATTTGAATACTTGTAAAGAGGTAAAGCACTTCCGCCGTCAGCTCAATATGCAAGAAGGCTGGTACTTGAGGTCTTTTGTAGCTGTATTGCCTAATGGCGAAGAAATACAAGTTGAGGTGTTGCGTTTGCTCTTTATGCGGTTTGATAAGATAGGTGCTTTCCGCTATGAGATTACCCCCCTTACTACTTCAGCAAACATAGAGATTGAAACCTACTTAGATAGCGGTATCAAAAACAGCGATGCCAACTGGGATGAGCTCTTCTGGAACACACTCGAAATGGACACTTTCAGAAACTTTGGCTACATAGGTGCTGAAACCAAGAAGACAGCTTTTAGGGTAGGTACTTTTATGGAGAATGTCCTCTTTGTAGACGATGAAGAACAAAATATTACCCCTACTGTAAATCGCACCGATACCCATTTGGGCTTGTGCTACCAAGTAGCGGTAGAAAAAGACCACACTTTCCGCCTTGAAAAGTACGGAGGCTATCAAACACAGATGAGTTTAGGAAAGCACTATCGCTTTTTCAGATGGCTTAGATTTTTTGCACACAGAGGTTTTGAGGCACTGCTGAAACAGCAAAAACAGTGTTGGGCAATCATCTGGAACACTTCCGACATCGTCATCAAAGGCGATGTAAAAGCTCAGCAAGCCATCCGCTTTAATATCTTCCAGCTCAACCAAACCTACTCAGGCGAGCACGCTCATTTGAACATAGGCCCCAAGGGCTTCACAGGCGAGAAGTACGGCGGTAGCACCTATTGGGATACCGAGGCCTATTGCTTGCCTTTCTATATGGCTACCAAGGGCGCTGAGGTAGCCCGCAACTTGCTATTGTACCGCTATCGGCAGTTGCCTGAGGCCATTGCCAATGCCCAGAAATTAGGCTTTACCGATGGGGCAGCTCTCTATCCTATGGTAACAATGAATGGCGAAGAGTGCCACAACGAGTGGGAAATCACTTTCGAGGAGATTCACCGCAATGGCGCTATTGCCTTTGCTATCTTCAACTACACCCGCTACACTGCCGACACTACCTATCTGGCCGAGTACGGCTGGGAGGTATTGGTGGCCATTGCTCGTTTTTGGGCTCAGAGAGTCAATTTTTCTGCCGAAAAACAAAAATACGTGCTCTTAGGGGTTACAGGGCCTAACGAGTACGAGAACAACGTCAATAACAATTTCTACACCAACTACCTTGCCCAGTGGTGCCTGCACTATGCAGCTGATCAAGTGCGCCTTCTTGGCAAGGAAGAGATACCTTCCGAAGAGATTGCTCAATGGTTGCACATTGCCCAAAATATTTACTTCCCTTACAGCGAGCACTACGGAATTTACTTGCAGCAAGATGGCTTTTTAGACAAAGACCTCTTGCCAGCTACCGCCATTCCTGCCCAACAGCGCCCTATAAACCAACATTGGTCGTGGGACAGAATCCTCCGTTCACCCTACATCAAGCAGGCCGATACCTTACAGGGATTCTACTTCTTTGAAGACCATTTTACCAAAGAACAACTTCAGAAACACTACGAGTTCTACACCCCTTTCACTGTACACGAGTCCTCCCTTTCGCCTTGCGTGCACAGCGTATTGGCCTCTGCTCTCGGAAAAACCGACGAGGCCTACGAGCTCTATCTTCGCACCTCTCGCTTAGACTTAGACGACTACAACAAGGAGGTGCACGAAGGCTTGCACATCACCTCAATGGCAGGTACTTGGCTCAGTATCGTCGAAGGCTTTGGCGGAATGCGTGTCAAGGACGGCGAGTTGCACTTCTGCCCCCGCTTGCCCAAGCATTGGGAAAGCCTTACTTTTAAAATTAACTTTCGAGGCGAAATCCGCACTATCGAACTCAAATAAACATTGAAGAACCTTATTTTTAAACAAAACTTATGCTACGTTTCACCGCACTTACTACCGCACAAAACCGCAAGCCCATAGTCATACCCGAAAATGGCAAACGCTCCGAGCTATTCGCTCAAAATGTATTCAACGAAGAGGCAATGCGACAACTGATGACCCGCGACGCCTTTGCTGCCGTGATGAATGCCATTCACCAAGGTACTAAAATAGACCGCCGTGTAGCCGACCAAGTGGCAACCGCTATGCGCGATTGGGCTATCTCCAAAGGAGCTACCCATTACACCCACTGGTTCCAACCGCTCACAGGAGGAACTGCCGAAAAACACGACGCTTTCTTTGAGCCCATCACCCGAGACCGCGCGATTGAGCGTTTTGGCGGAGGACAGTTAGTGCAGCAAGAATCCGATGCCTCTAGCTTCCCCAATGGCGGTATTCGCAACACTTTCGAGGCACGTGGATACACCGCTTGGGATCCCTCCTCACCCCCCTTTGTCTATGGCACTGTGTTGTGTATCCCTACTATCTTCATAGCCTACACAGGAGAAGCCTTAGACAACAAAACGCCCCTCCTCAAAGCCCTCAGCATTATTGACCAAGCAGCTACCGAGGTGGCACGCTATTTTGATAAGAATGTGAACAAGGTAACTACTACCTTAGGTTGCGAACAAGAGTATTTCCTCATAGACAAGGCACTAGCCAATACCCGCCCCGATTTGATGATTACCGGTCGTACACTCTTAGGACATCAAGCCGCCAAAGGCCAACAGTTAGACGACCACTATTTAGGTGCAATCCCTAGCCGTGTGCTCGCTTATATGCGCGATTTAGAACAAGAATGCTTGTTGCTTGGTATCCCTGTCAAAACACGCCACAACGAGGTTGCTCCTAACCAGTTTGAGTTAGCGCCTATTTTTGAGGAAGCCAACCTCGCTGTCGACCAAAACTCATTGCTAATGGATGTGATGCGAAAGGTTGCCGAGCGTCACGACTTTGTAATTCTCTTCCACGAAAAACCCTTTGCAGGAGTAAACGGTTCTGGCAAACACAACAACTGGTCGCTCGTAACCGATACAGGAGTGAACCTCTTGGCACCCAGCAAAACACCTATTAAAAACCTACAATTCCTTACTTTCTTCATCTGTACCATTAGGGCTGTTTGCCAGTACGAACCTCTATTGCGCGCCTCAGTAGCTTCAGCTACAAACGACTACCGTCTCGGAGCTAACGAGGCACCGCCTGCCATAGTATCGGTGTTTATAGGCGAACAACTTACCCAAGTGTTAGATGCTTTAGAAGTATCGTCTGATAACCTATCTCCCGAAGAAAAAACCGAACTCAAACTGAACGTAGTAGGCAAAATACCCGACCTCTTCCTCGATACTACTGACCGCAATCGTACTTCGCCTTTTGCTTTCACCGGCAACAAGTTTGAGTTCCGCGCTGTAGGCTCCAAAGCCAATTGTGGCAAGCCTACAATGGTACTGTGCACTATCGTAGCACAACAGCTCATTGAGTTTAAAAAAACGGTTGATGCACTGATAGAAGCAGGCAAGAAAAAAGAAGATGCTATCTTTAAAGTATTGCGCCGTTATATCAAGGAAAGCAAGAAAATACGCTTTGAAGGCGATGGCTATAGCAAAGAATGGGAAGAAGAGGCTGCTCGTCGAGGCCTTAGCAACCACAAAACCACCCCTGAGGCACTCAAAGAAAACATCAGCGACAAAGCTATTCAACTCTTTGAAAACACAGGAGTCCTCAGCAAAGTAGAACTCCTTGCTCGCTACGAAATAGCCTTAGAAGAATACGTAAAAACCGTACAGATAGAGTCCCGCGTATTGGGAGACATAGCGCTAAACCACGTCGTACCAACGGCAGTTCGCTACCAAAATACCCTTATTGAGAATGTACGCGGACTCAAAGAAATCTTTGGTGAAAGCTACCAAGAAGTTGCTGCCGAGCAAATGGAACTCATACGCCATATTTCTGACCATATCAAAATTATACACAGTCAAGTAGATGCAATGGTCGAAGCTCGCAAGCACGCCAATCACCTTCCCGACTTTGAGGCCAAAGCCGATGCCTATTGCAATGAAGTAAAACCCTTCTTTGAGGACATTCGCTACCACTGCGACAAGCTCGAGCTAATGGTAGACGACGAACTTTGGACACTCACCAAATACCGCGAATTGCTTTTTAATTAATCAACCTTCTCTATATAAGGGTAAAATACTTATGAACGAACAACATTTACTACATACGTGCATACAGCAAGGTGATAGGAGAGCATTTCAGAAACTTTTTGATTTGCTCTGGAAATCTTTGTATGTTTATGCACAATCGGTAGTAATGGATGAAGAAGTAGCTAAAGACCTTGTACAAGAAGTCTGGATTGACTATTGGAAACGCTGCAAAAGCATACAAAACATTGATATTGAGTCTTATTTGCGAAAAGCTGTTCGTTATAAGGTTTATAACTATTTGCGTGATTGTAAATTTAATAGGGTACAAATAGAAGTTATCGAAGAGTTTCTCCCTGATGAGTTAGGCTGTGAAGCCCCTCTAGAGGTAGAAGAGAATTTAGCTTCTACTCAGCAGAAAATTGATATTGTTCTTTGCAATTTGCCACAACGCTGTCGAGAAATCTTCTCTTTAAGTCGCGAAGAGGGAATGACTAATGCTGAGATTGCTATTCATTATGGCATATCTAAACGCACAGTAGAAAACCAGATTACTTTTGCTCTCAGAAAGTTACGCGAAGTATTAGGAATGTTTTTCTAATAAGATTTGCTAATATATCAATTAGCACAAAAAACACCAGCAATTGTTGCTGGTGTTTTCTTTATAAAAGTAATGAAGATGAGAGTTTATGTTTTCTTCCATGTTAGTAGGGCAAACAGCATAGAAAGTATAGCTGCTGATACCCAAAATATAGATATGGCACTAAAATCGTAAGTAGTTACACCATTTACTACAGTTTTATTTCCTTCTATTAGGTAACCACTAGCAATATCTTG
>CAUQNY010000057.1:0-12846 GCA_963519425.1 uncultured Capnocytophaga sp. | reverse complement strand
CTTGGATAGCATATGCTGATAATGCATTGCCTATTCGGCACACTCAGCAAATTTTTCTCAGAGACACTCAGAGACCTGAGTTGTCCTCTTATCCTAAGAGTATGACAGTAAAGAGCGAGAAAGAAGTGCCTTTCAAAGAAAATCTTACTGCTACCGATAATTGCGATGGCCTTTTACGAGTAGATTCTAGTGAAAGTAGTAAATACGATAGCAACGGAAAGAAAATAGAAGTAACCTATGTGTGGTTTGTAGAGGATAATGCTCATAACGAAAATCGTTATGTACAGGTGATTACTATCGACCCTAATACACAAGAGCCTAAGCCTCAGCCACAACCTGAGCCCAAGCCACAACCACAGCCTGACCCAACCCCTCAGCCGCAACCACAGCCTGACCCAACCCCTCAGCCACAACCACAGCCTGACCCAACCCCTCAGCCACAACCACAGCCTGACCCAACCCCTCAGCCGCAACCTCAGCCTGACCCAACCCCTCAGCCGCAACCACAACCTGACCTAAAACCTATCCCAGAGACCTCACCAGAAGTAGTTGTTTACAATGGTATTTCTACAAGGGCACCTGAAAATTATTTCAGAATAGAAAATATAGATGTTGACAAACCTATAAGCGTTGTTATTTTTGATGAAATGGGGCTTAAAGTGTATGAGAATAATCTTTATGGACAGAATAACGACTATTTCCGAGGAGTTCCTAACGTGAGTGGAGTAGTAGGAAACTTGCGTTCCTTGTCAGGTACTTATTTTTATGTAGCCACTTTCTACCGAAATGGTCAGAAAGAGTTCAAAACAGGCTATCTGTACGTTAGGTAATACTTTGGTACATTCTTTGATTTACTACTGATGTCTTATCAATATATGCAGCAATGAAATTTAAGAAACTTTTATTCTCAACGACCTTGCTTCTTCCTTTTTTTGCTACGGCTCAAAAAAGTGTTTTGCCCGAAGTAAAAGTAGTGAACGAACGCAATGCGCAACCTATGCAACTGCAAGACCTCTCAGTAGATATTTTTGTAGTGGGACAAACAGCAGTTACCACTATGGAAATGACTTTCTATAACCCAAACTCCCGCGTGATGGAGGGCGAATTTCAGTTCCCATTAGCCGATGGGCAGCAAGTCTCCCGATTTGCTCTTGATATCAACGGCAAAATGCGCGAAGGGGTAGTCGTCGATAAAACTTTGGGGCGTAAAGCCTTCGAAGATATTGTACGCCGTGGTGTTGACCCTGGGCTATTAGAAAAAACAGAAGGCAACAATTTTAAAGCACGCGTTTACCCAATGCCTGCCAAAGGCTCTCGGCGTATTCTTATCGCTTTTGAACAAGAGTTGTTAGAGCGCAATGGGCAAGACTTTTACTTTTTGCCTATCAATGCAAACTTAACTCTCAAAAACTTTAATATTCGTACTGAAGTTGTCTCTCGGATGGTGAAAGCTGATATTCAAAACAGCCTTCAATTGGATTTTCAGCAAACGCGCAATAGCTATATTAGCCAGTTGAGCAAGCAAAACTATACTCTAGAGCAGAGTATTGCACTTACCTTTCCTAAGGTAGACAAACCCCAAATCATCACAGCTACTCAAGGAGCCCATACCTATGCCTATACCAATATCGGAATAGGCAAACAGCCTTACAAAAGCAAACCTACTCCTAAAACACTTGCTATTTTGTGGGATGCTTCTCACTCGGCTGCTAAGCGCGATCAAAGAAAAGAAATAGAGTTCTTGGACGCTTATTTTTCCCAGGTGAAGAATGTAAAAGTAATCCTAAATACTTTTCACATTCGTACTGCGCCGTCGCTTACTTTTGAAGTGAAAAACGGCGATTGGGAAGCCTTAAAACATCATTTGCAGAGCCTTCAATACGAAGGAGCTACTGATGCTAATGCAATACCTTTCACTACTCAGTGCGACGAGTATTTCCTCTTCACCGATGGAATTTTTAATTTTGGAGCTAAAGAATTTGAGTTAGACAAAGTGGCTGCGCAGATAAAAACACCAGTCTCTGTCATTAATACGTCTCTTGTGGCCAACACAACCAAAATGCAGTTCTTAGCAGCCACTACAGGAGGCTCTTGGGTCGATTTGACTACGCAAACACTTCCTGATGCACTCGTAGATATCCGTACAGTGCCTTTCCGCCTTTTGGATATTACAGTTAAAAAGGGAAAACTAGCTAATATTTTCCCTGAAAAAGGAATAGCCCTTTCCCAACCCAATTTGTCTTTTTCAGCCGAATTGCTCTCTGAAGAAGCTACGCTATTGGTGTCAGTAGGTTACCCTAATCAGCCCATAGTACAAAAAGAGTTACTTATCAGT
Source organism: uncultured Capnocytophaga sp. (assembly GCA_963519425.1). GTDB lineage: Bacteria > Bacteroidota > Bacteroidia > Flavobacteriales > Flavobacteriaceae > Capnocytophaga. The sequence goes on along the minus strand of CAUQNY010000057.1, from coordinate 10,511 downwards.
GCCAATCCAAATGCTTCAAAAACTCAATTTGAGCTCTTGCGCCGTATCTGGGCAGAAAAACAAATAGCCCAGTTGCAGCGCTTCGGAGCTGACCAAAAACAGATAGACGCACTAGGGCGTCAATATGGCATAGTAACAGAAGGTAACTCGCTTATCGTCTTGGAAACAGTAGACGACTACTTGCGCTATCATATTACCCCACCCGAGGAATTGTTACAAGAATACTCTAAACGATTAGCTATTGAGAAAACACAAAAAGAGGACGAAGTAAAAAATCGTATTGAGCATTTGCTGGAACAATCAGAAGCTCAAACCCAATGGTGGAAAACTGACTATCCTATCAAAGGAACGAACCCAAAGATACGAGAAGAAGATAGTTATGCAATAATGGAATTAGGTTCCTCAAATCAAGAATTAGCAGAAGTAGTAGTAGCAGGTTATTCTAATAGCCGCCGTCGCCAAAGAACTGCCTCTCCTCCACCTCCACCACCTGCTAACAGACCTCTTGCAACAGAAGCATCGCAGAGCAGAATGCTTGTACATGAAGAGAGGATGAGTGCTGATATGGCTAAAAAAGACGAAACTTTTAGTGAAGAGGCACTGCCATCGGCTGTCTCTTCTCCCGAAATAACACTCAATGCCTACAACCCCGATACTCCTTATTTAAAAGTGATGGAGTATGCAGATGAGAACCAAGCGTTAGCTACCTACTATCGCCTGAAAAAGGAATACGGCAACACACCTGCTTTCTATGTAGATATAGCCGACTATTTCTTCAAAAAAGGTAATGCCGAGCAGGCCATCTTGGTAGTTTCTACTCTAGCAGAACTTGCTTTAGATGATCCTCAACTCCTCCGTATGTTAGGCTACAAACTCAGCAGCTACGGGGCTAAAAAAGAAGCTATACAGATATTTCGTAAGGTAGCCGAGTTGCGCGAAGAAGAACCTCAGTCTTTCCGCGATTTAGCTCTTGCCTTGGCCGATGATGCCCAGTTTGATGAAGCCGCTAAAAATCTCTACAAAGTAGTCATTGGTAATTGGAACAACCGTTTTGGAGATGTCTGCCTCGTTACTCTGAATGACTTGAATAGCCTCATAGCACAGCACAAAACAATCAATGTCTCTTATATGGACAAACGACTGATTAAAAAAGAACCTGTCGATGTTCGTGTAGTACTCAGTTGGGACACCGATAACTGCGATATGGATTTATGGGTTACTGACCCCAAAGGCGAAAAATGTTGGTATAACAATCCAAAAACCTATCTTGGGGGCAAAATCTCTCGCGACGTAACCCAAGGCTACGGCCCTGAAGAGTTTATGCTTAAAAAAGCCCCAAAAGGCGACTACAAGGTAGAAGTGAACTATTTCGGTACCACCTCCCAAAAACAACTCCTACCTGTCAGTTTGCGCATTACTTTCTATACGAACTTCGGCTCTACAGCTCAAAAAGAACAAGAAATTACCGTACGCTTAAATAATGCTAAAGACCTTATTGAGGTAGGTAAATTCGAGTTTTAAACAATTTCTATGAAAGACTAAAAAAGGCTGGATAGCACTCGCTATCCAGCCTTTTTGTTATGTGTTTAGGAATCCTAAAAATGTGAGAGCACCTTATTTGGTGGGATACGACATATGTCCAAAACGCAAGCCCACAAAGAAGTTCGCCTCTTTACCCGATTTGGTTACAAGGTTGCTCAACACAGTGCTCGAACCTACTACAAGAGGGCCTAAGCGCAAGCCTAATCCCAAATTGGTGCCTGATACTTGGTTAAACGAAATAGGCAAATACGCTCCAAAACCATTCACGTCAAAACGAGGAGTGAATGAAAACTCATTAGCATACCCTACTGTGTAAACATCAGTCTTCTTGGTTAGGCTAATTTGCCCTGCTGCATTTAGGTAGAATCCTCCTGCTACCCGATAGTCAGCGCTGAGGTTTAAAGTTGTAGGTAATGAAGTCTTAATTTTTTTGTTAGCTAAAGTGTGCTTAGTAAATACTTTAGAAAGTGTTTCTTCCGAAAGGTCTTGTATTGGAACGTCTATAGAACCGGGATTAGTTTTGGTATATTTAAACGACTCTTTGTTTGCTGTGTACTGAATGCGTCCGATATCCATAATAGCAAGTCCCAATTTTAGGTCGTGAGGTTTGTTGCGGCAGTTGCGGCAGCCATCAAGGCGATACTCATAGGTAACTCCTAAGTCAAGACCTACTGTTGTAGCATCCGATTTTAGTAGCTTTCCTGCATTAAAATCATCAAAGTTTACAAAATTGTTACCACCGTTCACTACTTCTACTTTAGCATTGTCTGAAGCAATTTGCAACTTTACTTTTCTGTCTGCAATATTAGAGGTAAGAGTAGCTGTTCCTACGTCGCGGAATCCAGCATACAAGTTGCCCGCTCCCATAATGTATTTTATGCTAGCTCCTGCCTTAATAGCATTGTGTCCATCAAAGTACAATTCCCCAGCCCAGCTGAAACCAATTTCTCCAAAAGCATTTAGTGCTACCTCTTGGTTGTTCAAAGTAAACGTATAATTGTTGCCAATCAAGTCCAATTTGTCAGGGTTAGCATCTTCAATGTACGATTGTAGCAGTTTAGCGTCCAAACCCCTGATGTCGCCCAATACACGAATACGAGAGAAGAAACCTACTGCGTGGCGGTCGTTAATTTTCATAAAGAAAGCGGGCCCTAATACATCTACATTGATTTTTCCGTCAATAGCATTCTTCGTTAGCAGAGGGTTTTTAGGGTCTACACGAGTGAAATCATTAAAATTATCACTTAGGTTAAGGTTCAATTTAATAGCATTATTGCCAAAGCCTACGTTGGTAACAAACAAACTGGCGTCCCAAGGGCGTTTACTGCTGATGAGGTAAGCAGGGTTAGCCGTTGCTTGGAATACACCTGCATAAGGGCTTTCACGCAACCCGGCAAAAGGTTGTTGAGCTTCTGCTGCCAATGCAGTTAATAGCAATAAAGTAAACAAAAAAACTTTTTTCATTGTAAAAAACACTTTAAAAAATTAGGCCGCAAAGATACTGAATAATTAATGAAATAGCAAATGTACTGACCTTTTCTTACAGCTCGCCAATTCTTACACCTCAAATTACACATAGCTTTACTTCAAGCCCTCTCTTATCCGTTCCACGCTAAAAAAACAGGAACTTTTTTATCATATCGTGCCAAGAGCATCAGAGAAGTAGAATATCACAACTCAATATTTCAAACGAGAAGAAGCGAAGGGTAAACGTAATGAGCAAGTAACAAAGATACTTGACTTTCTAATACGAATAAACTCTTTTTCATTTTTTCTTGATTGCTTACAGAAGCTGTTTACGAGCATTTTAAACTTTTAAGAAAAGATTAACAGATGAAAGTTCGTATACGAGCGAACTTTGTTGTACTTTTGCCCCGATAATTAACAATGAGTGTCCTATTTACATATGAAGAAAACTTTATTTTTAGCAGCTGCTATTACTTTAGTGGCTTGCAACAATGCCCCTCAACAGAATAAGCAGGCAACAGAAACAGTCTCCTCTTTCCCTGTTATCACTGTAGGAACCCAGAATACTGTTTCCAATTTGTCCTATCCCGTGAATATCGAAGGGGTAGTCAATAGCTCAGTACAAGCCAAAGTCTCCGGTTACATTACCAAAGTATTAGTCGATGAAGGTCAGCTGGTAACCCAAGGGCAACCCCTTTTCCAGTTGGAAACCCAAACCCTCAACCAGTCAGCAGCTTCAGCCAAAGCAGCTGTAGAGCTTGCTCAAGTAGAGGTGAACAAACTTATCCCTTTGGTAGAGAAAAATATTGTGAGTCCTATTCAGTTAGCTACAGCTAAAGCCAACTTGCAGCGCGCTCAAGCTACCTATAACGAGGTGGCTAGCAATATTGCCTTTGCAGTGGTCAAAGCTCCTGTTAGTGGGGTAGTAGGAGCTATTTCCTACCGCGAAGGAGCCTTAGTATCAGCCAATAGTACAGTGCTAACTACTGTTTCTGATGTAAAAGAGGTGTATGCCTACTTCTCAATGAACGAAAAAGAATACCTTAATTTCTTGGCCGATACCGAAGGAAAAACAATGGCCGAAAAGCTTAAAAATCTTCCTGAAGCTTCTTTGCAACTGGCTAATGGGAAAGAGTATCCCGAGAAAGGGAAAATACAGGCTGTTACAGGGCAGATAGATACTACTACCGGAAGCATACAGTTCCGCGCTACTTTTCCTAACCCCAACAAAATTCTTACTAATGGAAATAGTGGTGTCATAAAACTACCTCAACGCTTTGTCAATTCACTTGTTATCCCCGAAGTAGCTACCTTTGAACAACAAGGCAAGGTCTTCGCTTACAAAGTAGTAAACGATACTGTGAAACAAACTGTTATTACCCTTAAAAATCGCGCTGATAACTATGCCGTAGTAGAAAGCGGACTTAAAGCAGGCGATGTTATACTCGTTCAAGGACTCAATGCCGTACGCACAGGAATGCTAATTAAGCCACAGCATGTTGCTATGGACAGCATCGTAAAGAGAATACAACCTATTTTTTAGATATTAGTAAGAGTGAATGGCTATTTGTCTAGTTGGTTCTTAGAAACCTAATAGCTAAACTTATCCCTTAAAACCTGACTCTAATGTACAGAAACATTTATAAAGGAATTGCAGTAGCAAGTATGGTGCTCCTTACTGCCTGCGTAATGCCCAAAAAGCAAGATTATATACCCGAAGGTGTTAGTGAGAAGCTTTTTCGTACAGAGCTTCCAGCCGATAGTCTTAGTAGTGCTGCCGTGTCGTGGCGTGATATTTTTACTGACCCTCTTTTGCAGCAGTACATAGGAAAAGCCCTTACAAACAACCTTGATGTCAAGGTAGCTTTCCAAAGTCTACAGTCAGCACAAGCCTATCTGAAGCAGAGCAAAGCAGCCAATATACCTACGCTATCCATAGGAGCTAACTACACCCGTAGCACTAGCTCCATCAATGCAATGGGTGGGGTAGGGGAGCGCTCTTATGCTAATCTGTGGGACATTACTGGCAGTGCCAGTTGGGAAGTTGATATTTGGAACAAGCTTTCTGCCCAAAATCGCGCTCAAACAGCCTCCTATCTCGCTACACTTCAAGCTCAAAAAGCTGTACAATCAGAGGTAGTAGCAACTTTGGCAACAGCCTATTATCAGCTACTGATGCTTGATGAACAGAAAAGAGTGCTGGAGCAGACCATTGATTTCCGTCAGAAGAGCTTACAGACCACTCAGCACCTAAAAGAAGCAGGAGCAGCTACCGAAGTGGCAGTCAAACAAATAGAAGCTCTTGTCTACAACGCACAAGCTCAGCTTATCACTATCAACAACAGTGTATGGGCGTTAGAGAATACCATTTGTGTGCTTTTAGCCGAAGAGCCTCATAGCATAGAGCGCAGCAACTTATCTGCGCAACAGTTTCCTACCGATTTCAAACAAGGTTACCCAGTGAAATTGTTAGAAAACCGCCCCGATGTAGCTCGTGCAGTATTCCATTTCTGCAATGCTTTCGAGCTTACCAATGCAGCGCGAGCCAATTTTTATCCCTCCCTTACGCTATCGGCGCGTGGAGGTTTGAGCTCTACCGATTTGGATACTTGGTTTTCTGCCAAATCTATTTTTGCCAACTTGGTAGCGGGACTAGCGCAGCCTATCTTAAATAAACGACAAATACGCACTCAATACGAAGTGCAACGGGCAAACCAAGAAATAGCCTTGCTAAACCTCAAAAAAGTCCTTTTTTCTGCAGGCAAAGAGGTTTCAGATGCAATGCATAACTTTTCGGCACAAGAGGAATATGTTCAGCTCAAAACCAAAGAAATGAAAGCCTATCAGCAGGCTACTGACTTTTCTAAACAGCTTTTTGATAGCGGTATGGTGAACTATTTAGAAATCATCACAGCCGAAGTAAACCGACTCAATGCCGAGCTAAGCGTAGCCGAAGCTCAGTTCGCTCGTATGCAGTATGGCATCTCATTGTACAAAGCACTTGGAGGAGGCTGGAGATAATGAGCCTATTGGCAAACCGACAAATCGTCTAATTGACAAATTAACTTAGTATGATAAAAAACTTCATAAATAGACCTGTACTATCAACAGTTATTTCTATCTTGATAGTCATTTTGGGAGTATTAGGCATTACTGCCCTACCTATCTCACAATATCCAGATATTGCTCCAGTTACAGTTTCTGTAAGTGCTAACTATGGGGGTGCCAATGCCGAAACAGTGCTCAAATCTGTAGTCATTCCACTCGAAGAGCAGATTAACGGAGTAGAGAATATGGACTACATTACCTCATCTGCTTCCAATAGTGGGGCAGCCAACATTACCGTGTACTTCAAAAACGGCACTAATGCCGATAATGCTGCGGTAATGGTGCAAAATCGCGTCTCGTATGCCAATGCTATCCTCCCTTCCGAAGTGAAACAATCAGGGGTTACAGTAGAAAAACGCCAAGCTGGCAACTTGATGTTTCTCACTTTCTATTCTGATAATCCAGAACTTGACGATGTATTTCTGCAAAACTACCTAAACATCAATGTAATTCCTGCTCTAAAACGTATCACAGGGGTAGGAGATGCTAATATATTCGGAGGCAAAAACTACTCTATGCGTATATGGCTCGACCCTCAGAAACTACAGGCCTATAAGCTCAATCCTACCGAAATAACAGCAGCTATCTCAGCGCAGAGCTTAGAGGCAGCAGCGGGAACTTTGGGACAAAATAGCGGTAGTTCTTACGAGTACACCATTAAGTACAAAGGGAAGTACAGCAAAGTGCCAGAGTACGAGAATATCGTGCTTAAAGCACTTGATGGGGGGCGTATTCTCCGCTTGAAAGATGTTGCTAAGGTAGAACTTGATGCTCTTAGCTACACCAGTTTTTCCGAGAGCAAAGGACGTCCAGCAGTAGCTATGGGTATTTCGCAAACCCCAGGTTCCAATGCACACGCAGTAGTACAAAACATTGATAAGTATCTTAAATCAATAGAGAAAACACTCCCCGAAGGGATTACTTATTCTATAAACTTTAATGTAAATACCTTCTTAGATGCGGCTATCTCAAAGGTAGTTTCTACCCTTTTAGAAGCTTTCTTGTTAGTCTTCTTGGTAGTGTATATCTTCTTGCAAGACTTTCGTTCTACCCTTATTCCTGCTATTGCAGTACCGGTGTCTATTGTGGGAACATTCTTCTTTTTGAACCTATTGGGCTATTCTATCAATATGCTTACCCTTTTCGCTTTGGTGTTGGCCATTGGTATTGTGGTTGATGATGCGATAGTCGTCGTTGAGGCAGTACACGCCAAAATGGAGCAGACACACGAAAAAGCCAAGCCTGCGACTATTTCAGCGATGAACGAAATTACAGGGGCAATTATCTCTATCACCCTCGTGATGGCTGCAGTATTTGTGCCAGTAACCTTTATCGAAGGAACTACAGGCGTGTTCTACAAACAGTTTGGAGTTACCCTTATCATTGCTATTGCTATTTCAGCAATCAATGCGCTAACTCTCAGCCCTGTCCTCTGTTCGCTTTTTCTAAAACCTCACGCCGATAAGGAGTACGAAAAGAAAACCATTGTAGGAAAATTCTTCCACAAGTTCAATATTGCTTTTAATGCCGCAACACTCAAATACGGACAAACATTTACTTTCTTCTTGCGTCACAAATGGGTTACCTTAGTGCTCTTTGCTGTAGCAGGTGGGGGGATTTATTTTGCTAACAAAAATATACAGACGGGCTTTGTGCCAAGCGAAGACCAAGGATTTGTTCTGATGGATCTCTCTATGATACCTGGTGCTTCTATGGAGCGTGCTGCCAACGAGTTGCGCGAAGTGAGCAAAGACCTTAACAATATCCCTGGGGTCGAAAACTTTACTTTCGTAACCGGACAAGGAATGCTTTCAGGTTCTGGGAGCAATAATGGTATGGGATTCTTTAAACTCAAACCTTTCGAAGAGCGTTCCAAAGACCCTCTCCAGAGCATGGAAGCTATCATAGGGCAGGCTTTTTCGATAGCTTCTAAGATAAAAGATGCTCGTATTCTCTTCTTCCAACCACCTGCTGTATCGGGCTTTGGTATGGGGGCAGGCGTATCACTTGTCTTGTTAGACAAGTCCGGAGGAGAGATTAGCGACCTTAATAAAACAGCTCAAGAGTTTATCGCAGCTCTCAGTGCACGCCCAGAGGTGAAATACGCTCAGTCATCTTTTAATACCAATTACCCTCAATACCAAATGGATATCAATGTAGAGCGCGCTATGCAGTCAGGTATTTCAGTTAGTACATTGCTATCTACCCTACAAAACTACATTGGTGGCTATTATGCTACCGACTTTACGCTCTATGGAAAACAGTACCGTGTGATGGTGCAAACCCTACCCGAAGCGCGCAAAGATGTGAACAGCCTCAGTGGTATGTTTGTTCGTACAAGCAGTGGCGAGATGGCTCCTATTTCGGAATATGTTACTTTGCAAAGAACTTTTGGTCCACAAGCAGTAAGTCGTTACAATCTTTATACTTCAGTGGCTATTTCGGCAGCCAATAACGAGGGATACAGTACAGGCGATGTGGTAAAAGCTATAGAAGAAGTAGCCGCTCAAACTCTCAATGCCAACTATGGTATCGACTACACAGGGCTCACTCGTGAGGAGCAAAATGCAGGTTTGCAAACTGTTATTATTTTCATCCTAAGTCTTGTGTTCACCTATTTTATCCTTTCAGCACAATACGAGAGTTATCTATTGCCTCTTTCGGTATTGATGTCTTTGCCCTTTGGAATCTTTGGGGCTTATATAGGCCAATGGCTATTTGGACTCGAAAACAATATCTACTTCCAAATCTCTCTGATTATGCTCATAGGCCTTTTAGCAAAGAATGCTATCCTGATAGTAGAGTTCGCCGTACAGCGTCGCCGTATGGGAGAGAGCCTTTCTAAGGCAGCTATCAATGCTGCTATGGCGCGTTTGCGTCCTATCTTGATGACCTCTTTTGCTTTCATCGTCGGACTTCTGCCGTTAGTATTTGCTACGGGGGTAGGAGCTGCAGGAAACCGTTCAGTAGCTACTGGAGCCGCTGTAGGGCAGCTCATAGGTACTTTCTTTGGCTTAATTGTTATCCCTGTGCTCTTTGTGATTTTTCAACACTTGCAAGAACAAGTCAGTGGAACCAAAGAAAAAGAATCCTTATTCATTACTCCAACCGACAATTATTAATTGAATAAAACCAGAAAAGTGCTCAGAGTTGTTGAGCAATCAATCATACCTAATTTAAAAAGCGGCATGAGGTAGTGCCGCTTTTTTTGATGTCTTTTGAGCCGATATATTCCTTTTTTGTTGATACTCCTAAAGTTAAGTTGTTCTATTGCGTGGCATTTGAGAAGTACTTCTATATAAAAAAGTAGGGAGAAAGATTCGCATCTCTCTCCCTGAATATAAAAAATATTCAAAACAAATTCTTACATCATTCCTGGCATACCGCCGCCCATTGGAGGCATAGCAGCTGCTTTTTCGTCTTTGATTTCTACCAAAGCACATTCAGTAGTAAGAATCATTCCAGCTACTGAAGCAGCGTTTTCAAGGGCAACACGAGTTACCTTTTTAGGGTCGATGATACCTGCTCTAAACATATCGGTGTACTGTCCACTCTTAGCATTGTAACCAAAAGCATCGCGTGAAGACTCAAGAACTTTTGCCACTATTACAGATCCTTCTACCCCTGCATTTTCTACGATAGTACGTAGTGGTGCTTCAAGGGCTTTGAGTATGATTTTTACACCAGTTTCCTCATCAGTGTTAGAAGGTTTAATTTTAGCTAAGGTATTCTTAGCGCGTAGTAGGGCAATACCACCACCAGCTACGATACCTTCTTCCACAGCAGCACGAGTAGCGTGTAGAGCATCGTCTACGCGGTCTTTTTTCTCTTTCATTTCTACTTCCGAAGCAGCTCCTATGTAGAGAACTGCTACCCCGCCAGAAAGTTTAGCCAAACGTTCTTGCAGTTTTTCGCGGTCGTAGTCAGAAGTAGTGTTTTCTATCTGAGCTTTGATTTGCGCAGCACGAGCTTTGATGTCTTCAGATTTTCCCGCACCATTTACGATAGTGGTGTTATCTTTGTCGATAGAAACTCTTTCCGCAGTACCAAGCATATCCATAGTAGCATTTTCAAGAGTAAATCCTCTTTCTTCCGCTATCACAGTGCCTCCAGTTAAGATAGCGATATCTTCAAGCATTGCTTTGCGGCGATCACCAAAACCAGGGGCTTTCACAGCTGCAATGCGCAATGTACCACGTAGTTTGTTTACTACCAAGGTAGCCAATGCCTCTCCATCAATGTCTTCAGCAATGATTAAAAGAGGTTTGCCAGATTGTGCTACAGGCTCCAAAACAGGTAGCAAATCTTTCATTGTAGAGATTTTCTTGTCATAAAGCAAAATGTAAGGACGATCAAGCTCTGCTACCATTTTCTCAGAGTCAGTTACGAAGTAA
>CAUQNY010000056.1:0-13151 GCA_963519425.1 uncultured Capnocytophaga sp. | reverse complement strand
CCTTTTTTACCGTGACGCTGTAATCTGATTTTTACTGGCATAAAATAATTTAATTAGTGAGGTACTCGACCTCGTTATTAATTCGGGCGCAAAGATACAATCTTTTTTCCGATTGCCAAAACAATTAAACAAAAAAACGCACTCTACCAGAGTAGAGTGCGTTTTTCATACAAAAAATAAATCTATTAGTAGTTTATTTTTTCTTGCCTTTATCAGCCTTAGCAGCGTCTTGAGCGGCTTTCATAGCAGCACGAGATACTCTTATCTGGCAAACTACAGTATTATCTGGATGCATAATTTTGTAGTTTTCTTGAGGCAATTTAGTTACGTACAAACGGTTACCCATTTCAAGTGCTGAAATGTCTGCAGGTACAAAATCTGGCAAGTTGTCTGGAAGCGCTTTCACTTTCAGTTTGCGGTTTACAATACGCAATGTTCCACCTGCCATTACCCCTGGAGAAGTCCCTTGAATTTGAATAGGCACTTCAATGGTAATCTCTTTATTCTTGTCAAGCTGATAGAAATCGATGTGGATGATTTTATCAGTTACAGGGTCAAACTGAATGTCCTGTAGAATAGCATCATAGGTCTTGCCATCCACTTCAATCGCTGCGGTGTATACATTGGGAGTGTAAACAATGCTTTGGAAAGCTAATTCTGGTGCCGAAAAGTGCAGAACATTTTCCCCTCCGTATAGTACGCAAGGAACCTGTCCAGCATTACGTAGGGCTTTGCTCGCTGCCTTGCCCACGCTTTCTCTTTGAGATCCTTTGATTGTAATTGATTTCATTTATAAATTGTTATTAAATTACTTGTCCTTTTAGCCTAACTCCTACATTATAAACTTAGAACTGATAGGCTCGTTGTGGTGTACACGGTGCATCACTTCAGCAAAAAGGTCTGCACAGCTCAACACTTTTATTTTGTCTGACGGTTGTTTTAGCGGAATAGAGTCTGTAACGATTACTTCTTCCAAAACAGACCCCTCTATGCGCTCATAGGCGTTACCACTCAAGATAGGGTGGGTAGCTATAGCTCTAACGCTCAGTGCTCCGCGCTCTTTCATCAGCTGGGCAGCTTTCACAAGCGTACCTGCGGTGTCTACCATATCATCTACCAATACCACATTTTTGCCTTCTACCTCACCGATGAGTTCCATCGTCTCAATTACGTTGGCTTGTTTGCGTTGTTTGTAGCAAATCACTACATCGCTCTTTAAAAACTTGGAATAAGCATAAGCTCTTTTAGAGCCTCCCATATCGGGCGAAGCAATACAGAGATTGCTGAGATTTAGGCTTTCAAGGTAAGGCAAAAAGATGCTTGATGCAAAAAGGTGGTCTACGGGACGCTCAAAAAAACCTTGAATCTGGTCGGCGTGCAAATCCATCGTCATAATGCGGGTAGCTCCTGCGGCTTGTAGAAGGTTGGCTACCAATTTGGCTCCTATGGGTACTCTGGGCTTATCCTTCCGGTCTTGGCGGGCCCACCCAAAGTAGGGCATTACAGCTGTAATGTGGCGTGCCGAAGCTCGTTTGGCCGCATCTATCATCAGCAGAAGCTCCATCAAATTGTCCGAGTTAGGAAAGGTAGAGCATACTAAAAAAACACGCGCACCTCTGATTGACTCTTCAAATGAAGGCTGAAATTCGCCATCGCTGTAATAAGATAGTTTAATTTCACCGAGTTTTGTACCGTATTTTTCTGCAATTTTCTCAGCGAGCTCTATGCTTTTAGAGCAAGCAAAGATTTTGGATTGGGGAGTGGTTTCACTAAACATTTTCCGTGAGCTAAGTATATTTAAATAGATGTAAAACTTCTATCTTTTCAAGGCGCAAAGGTACGAATTAAATTTTAATGAACAAGCTTTTTTGAAAATAATTAGGCCTAACCCCATTTCTCCCAAAATAGAATTGCCAGATTCTTACCCTATTTTTTATAGGAAAAAACCCAAGTATTGATGCTTCTCCAAAAGAGGAAACTATTTGAAAAACCTCTTCCCTTATTTCAAACAATTCTTGTGCTGAAAGAAGTTAAAACTGATAGGTTACTGTAGCATTCACGTTGCGGGGGGCACCAGGAAAGTTGCGCAGATTGTCGTAACCACTAATCCAATAAGTGCGGTTCAGCAGGTTGTTTACATTTAGTTGGAGCTGTACATCCTTCACCTTATAGTATAGCACAGCATTTAGCAGTGTGTAATCAGGATAAGTGGCTGCTGTAGCACGACGCCCTACTTGTCCTAACCGCTCACCTACATAGTTTACTCCTACCCCTATGCCTAAACCATCTAACTTCCCTCCTTGAACAATGTACTTCGTCCACAGATTGGCAGCATTTCTCGGAGTGCTCGGGCGCTGAAGGTTAAGGTCTTTTAGACGCCCTTCCTCCTTGAGTTTCACAATACGAGCATCAGTGTAGGCATAATTGGCTACAATACTCCAATGGCTCAAAATGCGCCCTACTATATCTACTTCAAAACCGTTAGACTCTTCGTCTACAGGTACACGCCAATCGGGTTTACCTGTACGAGGACTTTGTTCTAACGAGTTTTCTTGTTTAATCTTATAAACAGAAAGTGTAGCATTGAGTCGTTTGTTAAACCATTCTGTTTTGAAACCTATCTCATAGAGTTCGCTTTTCACATAGTCAAACGGCCCTCCATAACGGTCGGCATCAGCTTGCTTATCGGCATCCTGAGGCTGAAACCCTTTCAGCCAAGTAGAATAAAAGTTGATGTTCTCTGTGGCTTCTACCACCAGTCCCACCCTTGGAATAAAAGCCTTCGTTTGGCGTTGCACCTCCTTAGTAGTGCCTTTGTTTAGCTTTTCAGTATACCATTCTTGTCGCAAGCCTATAAGCAGCTTCACGATACTGATGTCCATCTGCTCTTGTACATAGACCCCGTGCGCGTATTGCTCATAAGGATTGAGTACATTTTGTTTGTACAAATACTTGCTGATGTCTTTATAGCCATTCCCCGCCGAAGGGTTTTGCAAATCGAAAATAGGCACATTGGTAGTAGGGGTTTGCACCGAGCCTGCCAAGACCCCCGTAGTAGTGGTATAGGTATTCACCACCTTAGTTTTGTCCTTGCTTAAGTAGCCTTGTGCTGCAGTGCCCGACGAGCCTACTTTTTGTTCAGATAGAAAATAGTCGTACCCCACTAGCAATTTGTGTTTTACAAAACCTGTCTGAAAAGTAAAATTGAAGTAATTGTTAAAGCTATTGTTGGCAAAATAGCGCTTGCGTTGGTTGAAGGTCATCAGCACCTTGTTGGGGTCAGCATAGCGGAAAGCATCAGCACCATTGCCTATCTGCTTGTAGTAGGCATTAGCTTGGGTATGCTCCTGCATATCTTCAGCATAAGATGAATTCAGATAAATAGCATTGAAAGAAAGCTGTTCATTAAACTTATGGGTAAGCCCAATGGTAGTGTTCAGAGTGTTTTCTTTGAGAAAATCATTAGCAGCACTCATAGAAAGACTGATAGGAGTGTCATAAAGCGAGCCATCAGCAGGAAAAGCTTGCCCGCGGTCTATTTTACCGTCAAACTGCTGATAGACAAAATCTACATTTAGGCGTGTTTGGTCAGTAGGCAAATAGGAGAACGAAGGCGCTACAATTAGGCTTTGCGAGCCTTGCAAGTCACGAAAAGAATCTGTTTTCTCATACCCTACATTTAAACGGTAGAGCAGTGTCTTATTGGGGTTTAGAGGCCCTGTAAAATCGCCATAGGTTTTAAGTGTATTCCACGAGCCTACTCCTACCGAAATGCTATTCTTGTTTTCGAGCAGTGGCTTTTTAGTTACACGGTTAATAACACCTCCTGGGGCTGCGTTGCCGAAAAGTGCCGATGCAGGCCCTTTGATAACCTCTACACGTTCTATATTTGCCAGCGAAGACTGTTTCCACAAGCTAGTTTGAGCGCGCATACCATTGAGCAAGTTGCCCGAATTCCGATTTCCCGTAGTGCGAAAACCGCGAATAGAAAAATCGTTGTACGAGGTATAAGCATTCACTCCGCTAATGTTCTTCACCACCTCATTCACCGTTGTTGCTCCTTGATCTAAAATAAGCTCTTTGGTAACATAACCTACCGACTGCGGAACATCTTTCAGAGCAGATGCTGTTTTAGTTCCTATAAACGAATTGGTATTCTTATAGCTGCTTTCTCTGCGGCCTATTACCTCTACTTCTTGCAGAGCCGTAAGCTCTTCAGTTAGCTGTACATCTAAATGAGTGTGTGTACCACTCGGATTCGGACTGATGTCAGTGCGTATTTTTAGCGACTGGAAGCCTATATAGCTAAACACAATAGTCTGCTTTCCAAGAGGTACTTGACTAAGATTATAAAAACCTTGTTCGTCAGTACTTACCCCATAAGAAGTGTTTTCAAGTAGCACCGTTACCCCCATAAGAGGATGTTGGTTTTCATCGGTTACGCGTCCGCGTACCTCAATAGTATTCTGCGCAAAGGCAGAGACAGCTCCCACCAAAAGTGAGAACAGACAAAAGATTTTTCTCATACAGATTACTTAATTTAAAATCATTCTTTTTTATTAGCGAGCGCAAAAGTAAGAATAATTTATAAATTAACAAATCGGCACATTACCTAATTAGGTCAAACGCACAAAGTAATTTACCACTACCCAAAAACCAACAGCCAAGAAAAAGAAAATTTTTCTATCAGAGGCATCGTATAGCTACACAAAAGGGATAGTGAAGACGTAGTGAAGGAACTACCTACTTCCAGCAAACTTCAACTTTCTGCCAAACAAGTTAAAAACAGAAAAAAAGTTGCCTTGTACTGCTTGAATGTAGAAGAAAAAGAATAGAGTATGCGTTCAAGCGATAGGCAACAGAAATCACAACGTGGGGAGGGAAGAAGTTTTTTTCTGTTGCCGATTAAAAAACTTTTCGTATCTTTGCCAAAATATTTGAACCCAATGAACAAACGTATATACTTGTGGGGCTTGCTAATAGGGCTCTTTTTGGTTGCTTGCAACGACGGCGACTTAGAAGTGGGCACCATCTCTTTTGACAATACCGATGTGCTCTCTTGTTCGGCCAACGATACTACCGCTACCTTCCTATTTAAATACAACCAAAAACAGGCACTTATTCTTACGCTGCCTCCAAATGTATTGGAAAACAAGCCAAAAACCATTACAGGCAGTATCCCCGCCAACTACAAGCTCTACTACCGCACTTTTAGCGATGTGGTAACTAGCAACTATTTTTGCAATGGTTTTCCCCCTGCAACTCCTATCGTTACCTCTCAAATCGAAGCGTCGGCAGGAACGGTACAGATTGCTACACGCCCTATCTACCGCGAAGGTACCAATGAAATACTCCGATACGACCACCAAATAACGATTGCTAACTTAGTGTTAGTAAATACCAATGGCGACAAAGTGGTAGATTCCAACTTTGTCTTTGGCACCTACCAAACTACTAAACGATAACCCAATTAACAATGAACCACTTTGTAGTATCAGCCCGCAAATACCGCCCTCAGTCGTTTCGCGATGTGGTAGGGCAGCAAGCCATTACCAATACTCTGCTCAATGCCATTGAAAACAACCACTTGGCACAAGCACTCCTCTTCACAGGGCCACGCGGAGTAGGCAAAACTACTTGTGCCCGCATCTTGGCTAAAAAAATCAATGAGCAGACAGGCGTACAAGACGAAAACGACTTCGCCTTTAACGTCTTCGAATTAGACGCTGCTTCTAACAATAGTGTAGACGACATACGCAAACTCATCGAGCAAGTACGCATTCCACCACAAGTAGGAAAATACAAAGTGTACATTATTGACGAGGTACATATGCTCTCTACAGCCGCTTTCAACGCTTTCTTGAAAACCTTAGAAGAGCCCCCTAAACATGCTATCTTTATCTTAGCTACTACCGAAAAACACAAGATTATCCCCACCATCCTCTCTCGATGCCAAATATTTGATTTTAAGCGAATTACTATAAACGACATCCGCGAGTACCTAAAATACATCGCCGAACAGCAAGGAATCCAAGCCGAAGACGAAGCATTGCAAATCATCGCCCAAAAGGCCGATGGGGCAATGCGCGATGCTCTTTCTATCTTTGACCGTGTAGTGAGCTTCTCTGGCGATCAGATAACTCGTCAAGCAACCTCTGAGATTCTAAACGTATTAGACTACGAAATCTATTTTAAGGTTACTGACCTACTCTTAGACAACAAACTGCCCGACCTGCTTTTAGAGTTCAATCAAATCATTGCACAAGGCTTTGATGGCAACCACTTCATCGCAGGACTAGCAAGCCACTTTCGCGACCTAATGGTATGCAAGAACCCCGCTACCATTCCTCTAATGGAAGTAGGCGAAGAGACTCGCAAAAAATACGCTGAACAATCATCAAGAGCAGAGGTACCTTTCCTAATGGAAGGCATTGCTATAGCCAATGATGCTGACCTTAAATACCGCACCAGCAAAAACCAACGCCTATTGGTAGAAATCGCCTTGATGCAATTAGCATCACTCACCTACACAGGAGATAAAAAAAAAATGATGGACGCTTCATAATCCCCTCCTATGTAGTGAATCGGCAAACGCCACCTCTACAGGCAACACAAGTAGCACAAGCCATTCCTACCACAGGCGAGTCCTCCTTGAAGTCCGCCATACCACCTCCCCCCTCCCCTTCACCTACCATTCCTACCATCAGCAAGGCCGAACGCACAGGAGCAATATCTGGCTTTTCTATTAGAAGTGTACACCTAAAAACAGAACACCAAAAACAGGTAAAGGAGGTTGCTATAGACCCCAACGCTTTGCCACGAGAAGCCTTCACACGAGAAGCTTTTGGAAAATATTGGGAGGCCTACCAGAACGAACTACTAGCGAGGGGAGAACGAATACAAGCCTCTATCCTGAAAATGGCGCAAATAGAACTGACAGGTACTGCCATACAGCTAACAGTCTCTAACGTAGCAGCACAAACCGACATCTTAGCAATGGAAAGCAAACTTTTGGGCTATTTGCATCGTGCCTTGAAGAATTACGACCTCAGCCTAACAGTAAAAGTCAACGAAATGGTAGCGAAGAAAATGCTCATTACCCCAGAGGAAAAATACAGCCAGTTGCTAAGCGAAAACCCTCTTTTACAAGACTTTATACAAACGTTCAACCTAACGATAAAATCTTGAAATTGTACAAAATAGCCTAAAAGAGCGCCACTAAATTTATGCTTAGTGGCGTTTTTATTTTAAAATCTTTTGCTTTTTACGCAAGAATATTTAATTTTGCCGAAAATAATGTTAAAACAAACTGACGCTATGGATAAAGTCTGTGCCTTTGCCCCTGCTACCATCGCCAATGTAAATGTAGGCTTTGATGTGTTAGGACTCTCATTGGCTACCTTAGGAGACAAGGTAGAAGTGAGTCCTAATGGACTGGGATACAATCGCATCAGCGAGATTATCAGCGAAACACCCCTCCCTACCGACCCCGAAAAGAACTCGTGTACCTACGTGATTAAAAAGATGCAAGAGGCTTTGCACACCGATGTAACGGTAGATGTGCGTATCAAAAAAGGGTTTGCTTCTGGGAGCGGCTTGGGTTCTAGCAGTGCAAGTAGTGCTGCCGCTGCTTTTGCTTTCAATGCCCTAATGGGTACTCCTTTTACACGAGAAGAGCTTTTGCCTTTTGCTGCCGAAGGAGAGCGCATTGCTTGCGGTGCTGCACATTTTGACAATGTTTCGCCTGCCCTATTGGGCGGTATTGTACTACTGCACCAGCAACGCCCTATCCGGCTACCGCAGCCTAAAGAGCTATTCGCAGTGTCGTTTTTCCCAAATATCGAAGTGAAAACCGCTTCATCGCGAAGCATCATAGCACAACATGCCTCACTGAATGTTATTGCCAAACAAGTATCGGCTATGGGAGCTTTCGTAGCTGCTATTTACAATGAGGACTATGCCCTGCTGAAAGAAGCCTGCAAAGACTACCTCGTAGAGCCCTCCCGCAAGATTCTCATCCCATTCTTCGATGAGATGCGAGAGGCTACTTTAGCTTGTGGAGGCTTGGCTTTTGGCATCTCGGGCTCAGGCCCCTCGGTATTTGCATTGGCCTCTACACGCAGCACTGCCGAAAAAATACAACATTCCTTAGAACATTGCTACGAGGGCACAGGCATCAAAACCATCTCGCTCGTAGAAGACCTCAAAGAAGGAAAAGGAGCTACCTTATGTGAATATTAACGTAAAATCGATAAAATATGAAGGTATTAAATGAACGACAATCTAAAATCTTAGAGAGTCTTGAGACCAAAAAGTACATCAGTGTGAATGAACTAAGCGAGCGGCTTAAGGTATCAGTAGTAACTATCCGCAAGGACTTGACGCTCTTAGAACAAGAGGGCTACCTACACCGTACCCACGGGGGAGCAAGCAAGCAAATGCGTTATGTGTTTGACCAAACAGTTACCGAAAAAGAGACCAAAAATGTAGACGAGAAAACACGTATCATCACACGAGCATTAGACTTTATTAAGGAAAATGAGTTCATCATCCTCTCTTCAGGCACTACAGTGCATCTATTAGCACAAAAGCTATACGGCGTACGCAACCTTATGGTTCTGACCCCTTCACTTCGAGTAGCGATGGAAGTCTGCAAAAACCCTAATGTGAGTACTATCCACTTAGGTGGCGAAGTGCGCAAAAACTCTACCTCTACCGTAGGAGTTCTTGCCGAAGAAACACTGAATAACTTTTCGTGCACTACCCTCTTCTTAGGCATTGAAGGCATAGATTTAGACTACGGATTGAGTTCTACCAATGTAGGAGAAGCACACCTAAATAGGAAAATGATGGAACGCGTAGACAAGACCATTGTCCTAGCCGACTCCTCAAAGATACACAAACGCGGTTTCGGGTTCATCTGCTATGTAGAGAAAATAGATATGCTCATCACCGATAGCAATGCCGATCCTGACTTTGTAGAAGAATTAGAAAAACGCGGTGTAGAAGTCATTATTTGCTAATTGACAAATTGAATATGATACAAATTTATCACAACCCAAAGTGCTCCAAATCGCGTTGTGGAGTAGCTCTTTTAAAAGACTCCGGCAAGGACTATGAAGTAATTGACTACCTGAAAAAAGGTTTCAGTGCCGAAGAATTAACAGCCCTTCTAACCAAACTAAAACTCACCCCTATAGACCTAGTACGCACCAAAGAAACTATTTGGAAAGAACAATTTAAAGATAAACCCCTAACCGATGCACAAATCATAGAAGCGATGGTGCAGTACCCACAACTGGTAGAACGTCCCATAGTAGTAGTGGGCGACAAAGCTGTGATAGGAAGACCTACTGAAATAATTAATGAAATCATATAAAATAAGAATGAGAAAAACACTTTTATGTGCTATTGCCTTCGCATTGGGGGCGACTGCTGCCTATTCACAGGCGTATGTATCGGTAAGTGGAGGCTACGGCTTCCAAGCTCACACCAAAGTATTGGGTAGAGATGCCTCTAACCCTACTAACATCAGCGAGCTGAAAGGAAGTTATGGCGAAGGTTACCAAGCGCAGTTGCGCGGAGGATACTTCTTCCACAAACGCTGGGGAGGTGAACTAGCCTTAGGATATCTTCACGGAGAGGATATGCCTACCAACAAAAACAAAATGCTCGATATGAAAGGACACGGACGCGCTTTTGGAGCATCGCTCTCTGTCGTTTTCAATGTTACTGATAACCTATATCTACGAGCTGGTGGGGTAACTAAAATAGGTGGTAAAACTGAAGTAGACACCCAGCTAAACGCTACCTTGCCTTTACAGCTGTTCAATCCTTTAGCGCCTGCAGGATCTACTGTGAATATGAAAGCAGACTTGCAAAACAGCTTCCACGGCAAGATTCCTTTTGGTTTCATTGGAGGGATAGGCTATCGCTTTAAAGTAACTGATAACATCAATTTCTTTGTAGAAGGAGAATATTTGAATATCAATGTGCCACGAAAAGAATCAAAGTTGAAAAGTTTTGAGGCTTCACGCTCTACAGGAGGGGCATCGCAAGCTCTCTCAGTAGAAGAATTTAAGGCATATATGGCCAAAGTTCAAAACTCTGGTACAGCACCTGCAGCACTTAAACAGTTAGCTGGACAGTTATCTCCATTATTAGAAGACAGCTACAACTGGGAAGGCAAAGGAGCTCCTGATGCTCCCTATTCATCTATAGGGTTCCATTTCGGAGTTACTTACAAGTTTTAAAAATAACACAACACAACAAAAAGAGAGGCTGCCCAACGTTGGGCAGCCTCTCTTTTTGTTGTCTATGAGAATAAAAATCTCTTATAAGAGTTTGTGTTTGATGAGATACTCTGCTATCTGTATAGTATTGGTAGCTGCTCCTTTGCGTAGGTTGTCAGCTACTACCCAAAGGTTAAGGGTATTAGGTTGCGACTCATCACGGCGAATACGCCCCACGAACACCTCGTCTTTCCCGTGCGCGTATAGAGGCATAGGGTAGGTATTCGTATCGGTATTATCTTGTAGTTTAATCCCTGGAGACTGTGCTAAGAGTGCACGTACCTCGTCTAGGTTAAAGTCTGATTTGAGTTCTACATTCACAGCTTCGCTATGGCCTCCCACTACGGGAATACGCACAGCAGTAGCCGTTACAGCAATTGTATCATCGCGAAGAATCTTCTTGGTCTCGCGAACTAACTTCATTTCTTCCTTAGTATAGCCATTCTCTTCAAAAACATCGCAGTGAGGAATGGCGTTGCGGTGTATCTGGTAATGATAGGCCATCTCTCCTTTTTCGCCCTTGTACTCGTTTTCCAACTGGCGTACCGCTTTCACCCCTGTGCCTGTAATAGACTGGTAGGTAGAAACTACTACGCGCTTGATACCATACTTTTTTTGTAGAGGTGCCAAAGCCACAAGCATCTGGATTGTTGAGCAATTGGGGTTAGCGATGATTTTATCCTCCTTAGTAAGCACATCGGCGTTAATTTCAGGTATAATGAGCTTTTTAGTCTCGTCCATACGCCAAGCAGACGAATTGTCCACTACGGTAGTACCTACTTGAGCAAACTTAGGTGCCCACTCTTTAGAAACAGAAGCTCCTGCTGAAAAGAGAGCAATATCTGGTTTGAGCGATACGGCCTGCTGAAGGCCAATGATAGTGTATTCGGTACCCTGAAAGGTAATTTTCTTCCCTACTGATTTTTCCGAAGCTACAGGGATTAGTTCGGTAACGGGAAATTTGTGTTCTGCAAGAACTTCTAACATTACGTTACCTACCATACCGGTAACGCCTACTACTGCTACTCTCATATTTTTCAATTAATAATTTACAATTAACAATACTTTTAGACACCTTAGTCTAACCAATCAGTTATTTTTCTAATGCTTGTTTAAAATCTTCAATCAAATCTTCTGGGTCTTCAATGCCTACTGCTACGCGAATGAGGGTTCGCGTTACGCCACGAGCAACCTTTTCCTCTTCGGGAAACTCGGTATGAGTAAGGGTACTAGGGTGTGTAACTAATGTTTCCACTCCTCCTAAACTCACTGCGAAAAGTGCTACTTTTAGACTTTCAAAGAAGCGTTTAGCTTTCTCTTCTGTCTTCACTGTAAAGGAAAAGACAGCCCCTCCGCCAGAAGCTTGCTTTTCTTGTATGGCTTTTCCTTTGTTGGTTACCTCTGTAGGATAATACACTTTTTCCACTTCGGGGTGGTGGCGCAAGAAATCAAGTAGCTTAAGGGTATTTTCTTGAGCTTTTTCCACTCTTAGTTTGAGGGTCTTCATACTGCGGAGCAAGAGCCAACTATCGAAAGGAGAGAGCAAAGCTCCTACAGCTACTTGATTAAAGCGGATAAGTTCAGCCAAATCGTCGCGATTTACTACCGCAGCCCCTGCAATGATGTCGTTGTGCCCACCTAAGTATTTGGTAGCACTGTGCAGCACAATATCAGCTCCCAATTCCAAGGGACGCTGAAGTACGGGCGATAAGAAAGTGTTGTCTACTATAGTGAGTAAGTGGTGTTTTTGGGCAATAGCCACAATTCCACGAATATCGGTTACATCTAAAAGCGGATTAGAGGGAGACTCTATAAAAATGGCTTTGGTGTTGGAGCGAATAGCAGCTTCTACCTGCTGCAAATCGGTAGTATCTACAAAAGTAGCTTCAAAGCCAAACTTATTGAAAATGTCGTGCATAATGCGGTAGGTACCACCATAGATATCCAAGCCAAAGACAAAGTGGTCGCCCGCCTTGAACATCATAAATACTGAGGAGGTAGCTGCCATTCCAGAAGAGAAACCGAACCCGTGTTTTCCGCTCTCTAACTGTGCGATGAGGGTTTCAAAATCTTTGCGGGTAGGACTAGCTACACGGGCGTATTCAAACTCTTGTAGCACCCCATATTCTTTGATGGGGAACGTGGTGGCCAAGTGGAGAGTGTTTCCCCAATTTTCAATGCCTTTGTCTGGAGTTCTCACTCCGTGAATGGCTTTTGTTTCGAACTTCATATTCTTAGTTATATAGCTTAGGCGACAAAAGTACCACTTTTTTCTATTACTACCAAAGAAATGACAAAAAAAATTCCATTACAAAGCGTATAAGCAAAGGGGAGTACTAGGAAAAACAGTAGCTTCTTTGTTTAAATTTCTATTTAAAGTTGTTGCTTTTTTTGTTTTTTGGTCGTTTTATAGAAAGGTAGTGTCCGTTGAAAGTACGGTTGTTCTTCGCTTCATCTTCGATATAGCTCCAAGGTAGCGACAAGATGCCCTCAACAGAAATTTTTTCTTTTTCTTAGGGAGTGTGAGCCAAAGCCAGCAAGTAGCGCAGCTAGATATGTAAGCAAGAGGTCAAAAAACTGACACTTTGTCATTCAATAGAAAAACGATGAAAACAAACAAAAAGATTGCTATTCAATATTTTAAAACTTAATCACAAACTTCAATTCTTTTTCTCCATAAGTCAAAAAGAGTTAAAAAACTGTCATTTTGTCATACAAATCTTATTGGCACAACTCTTGTCGTATAGATCTTGAACAAACAAGAATGTAACACACTAAATAGAACAGTATATGAACTTTAACAACTTTACTATCAAAGCGCAAGAAGCGGTACAAACCGCTCAGCAAATTGCCCAACAA
>CAUQNY010000055.1:0-13865 GCA_963519425.1 uncultured Capnocytophaga sp. | reverse complement strand
CAAAAAAATGTACATTTCGTTTTGAAAAAATGTACATTTCGTTTTGCGGATTATATAAATTTGCCTATGTAGCCTCCCTTTAGTTAATTGTCAGAGCGGCTTCCTTTCTGTTCTTTGTTAAAATACACTAAGTAGTAATACATTTGCTTTTCCTCATCCCATCCTTTCTCTATAAACTTCTCTGCCGATTCAGGATTAATAAAATCCATACGTATCTGGATATTCGTATCCAAATCAATTACATTCTTAATCTTCTTGCGAACATCCGAAACAGCCTTGTTAGCTATCGGAAAAGTAGAAACATCTTCTATTTGATACTTAGGCCCTTTTTCTACTTTGTAGTGCTTAAATTCAGGTATGAGCTCTGGATTCTCAAATACCTCATTCATAAAAGAAGTTTCCTCAAAATCATCATTCTTAGCAAAGTAATTGATGGCGCGATTCATAAACAAAACCTCTTCTTTCTTGTCTTCTGCAGGCAAAATCACATCCTTAGCAAAATCCTGACTAAACTTTAAGTACTTCTTTGTATAAAAGTTCTCGTCTACAAGTGCATCTACATTTAAGAAGTTCTCAAGCCAATACTTAGTGTCATATCTATTGCTGTCCACAGAAAGTATTTTATACCCCTCCTCCTTATTTACATTAAAAATGATACATCCTTTGTCTAACTTTTGTACATTCACACCTTCTTGCACAATCATTTCCAACTGATTAGGTTGCTCTTCAAACTGCAAAAAGCTACTCTTTACTTCCGATTTAAAGATACCTACGGCTTTCACTTTCTCATTATCCAAATAAGTATCGTGCAATAGAGCTACATATACTTCCCCACTTTTAATATGCGGGTGATTTGACTGGTTGTAAAGATGTTGAGCTATTTTCTTTGACTGCTGATGTATAGAACTCTCCTCCTCAAAAATAGGAGTTACCAATTGATAGAGCTCATTAAATTCTACATCTGCATCGTGAACAAATCTAAAATAGTTCTCCTCTTTCTCCCTAAAAGGTTTAAAAAAGTACTCCTTAAGAAGCCCTACAATCTCATCATTTAGAGCATATGGGTTTTCCGAGAGAAACAAAGGCTCTCCTTTGCTTTGGTTTCCAACACGATGTACCGAAAGAGTCTCAATATTAGTGGTGTATAAGTTCAGCATTATAATTACCGACTTGTTAAATTATTAATAGTATTCCTCGCTGAGTCCTTGATAGTCATCATCATCGTAATCAAAGCTATTGAACTCATCGTCAAACTCGTCAAAATCATCTGCTACAAAGTTCTTTTCTGGAGCCTCAGCAGGAATTGAACCATGCGCATTCAATACTACAGGATAAGAAACCCCTAGTTGTTCATCATCAATTTCTACTAGATTAACGAAGAATGTCCACATCGACATAAAATCGTACACATACAGCAGTTTAGGTTCTTCTTCACTTACTACCGAATCAATTGTAACCTCTTCCATCAAACTAATTTCACCGCTCTCCGAAAGGTCAAAAAGAGTAATCTCTTCCCCTTGATTCCAATCTTCATCTGTTAGGTAAAACGAAGCCATTTCTTCTCCTGTAAACCCAAACGATTGGTTGATTACATTGTGAAAATCTTGCAAGGTAGCTTCCCCTTGTATCATAATGTCTCTGAAGACATCTTCTTTTACATCTAATATGACTCTGAATTTATAAACCATTGTCTTAATTGTATTAGTAGTTCTTATTTGGTATTATTCTTTTAATAGATCAGGACGTTTAGCTTGGGTTAGCTTATAAGCCATTTCTTCACGCCATTGTTCAATTTTAGGACTATTGCCACTTGTTAGTATCCCAGGCACTTCCCAACCATTATAGTTGGCAGGTCGTGTGTACACAGGAGGTGCTAACAAGTTATCTTGAAAAGAATCTGTAAGTGCTGAAGTCTCATCTGTAAGTACTCCAGGAATCAAACGAATGATAGCATCACAAAGTACAGCTGCCCCCAACTCTCCTCCCGAAAGCACATAGTCTCCTATCGATATTTCTTTGGTAATCAGATGGTCTCTTACCCTCTGATCTACCCCTTTGAAATGCCCACATAAAATGATTAGATTCTCTGCCAACGATAGTTTATTTGCCATTTTCTGTTGCAATGTATCGCCATCAGGAGTTAAAAAAATAACTTCATCATAATCTCGTTCTGCCTTCAGAGACGCAATACACTTATCAATAGGCTCTATCATCATCACCATTCCTGCACCACCTCCAAACTGATAATCATCTACTTGCCGGTAGGCATTGGTAGCATAATCGTGTAAGTTATGAAAATGCACTTCTACCAACTGCTTCTCAATAGCCCTTTTAATAATAGAATATCCAAATGGACTTTCCATCAACTCTGGCACTACCGAAATAATGTCTATACGCATTAGCCTAACGGTGTTTATTAATTTCGTCTTGCAGTTGTCTGCGAACTTTCTGTTCGCGTTCAATAGCTGTTTTTTTATAATTTTCGTACTCTTCTTCCAAAGCAGCCAAATCATTAATTGACTTTTTAGTTATTACATTTCCATTAGAGTATTGATAAATATAAAAAGCCAACAATCCTCCTAAGATAAGCACAATCCCCCACATAAGAGAGTTATAGGCACCTTTTGAAAGGAATATCCCAAAAAAGTTCACACTATCTCTTTGATCCCTTGTCTGATCTAAGGCTGTTTGCAGTTCTGTGATTTTATCATTCAGCTCTTTAATATTCTGCTCATTTGTCATCACTCTCTGCCTTTCTGCCGACAGTTTTGATTTTACATTATTCAAACTATCCACCATACTGCGTTGAAATACTGCCAACTTACCTCTATCCAACATTTTCAAATTTTGCCAAGAGCCTGCTCTATCTATCAAAGTCTGAAACTGTCCCTCTAAGGTAGTGGGTTTAGCCTCTTCCACTATTGTAGCTGTCTGGGCAATAGTTGTTGTCTGTACGGGTTGCTGTACAGTGCGTTGTACGCGTTGCGCAGGAGAGGGAGGTGTAGGAAGTGGTCTAACAGTAGCAGTAGAATCTTGTGCATTTACTGATACGAAAGTCAAAACTCCCAAAGCTATTAATATTATTTTTTTCATATTATTTCTTTTTGATGTCTTCTAAAATCTTTACAAAATCATTTACAATGGTCATCCCCTTATCTTGGTTGTACCATTTTTGCAATTCTTCCTTAAATTCTGGAGTTAGCTTACCATTTTTAGCCTTTTCTGCTTCTACCATTTGGGTAGCTACTGAAGGACGAGACCCCCATCTAGCCAATACCTTATCCTCTAAATCTAAAAAGAGTACCACCGGAATTGCTTTGCCACCATTAGTGAGAAATTGGTTCATAAGTAGCTCATTTTCATCTCTAAACACCAATTTCATCGTTATCTTAGGATTCAGTTCAGCTATCTTATGTACTACGGGGAGTATTTGAGCAGCATCTCCACACCAACTCTCTGTTATGACCAACAAACAAATGCTTTTAGGAAAGTTTATAATACAATCAGCTTGTTCTGGTGCTATCGAAATAGTTTTGTCCAATCGCTTATAGCGCTTTTGGTTCAACGCTGTATATTGTACTCTTTCTTCTGTCTGTTCTTCTCCACTAGTAGTACCTTCAGCTTCGTACTTATCTATTAAATTGCGATAGGTCTCGTAAGAAACAGCTTTTAACAAGCTATCGCGAATAATTTGTGTGAGCTCCATAGTCTTCATTTTTTAAGAGGCTACTTGTAATGCCGATTTATTAAGTTTCTCTTCAGCATACTGCTTAGTTACTTTCAGATGTTTTACATCAGAATTAGGCAATTCGAACATTGCATCAGTAAGAATATTTTCACAAAGGGAACGCAATCCCCTAGCACCCAACTTGTATTCTAAAGCCTTATCTACAATAAAATCTAAAGCATCATCTGTAATCTCAAACTGTATGCCGTCCATTTCAAAAAGTTTCTGATACTGCTTAACAATGGCATTCTTAGGTTCAGTAAGTATCATTCGCAGAGTGTGTTTATCCAATGGATTCATATAGGTAAGCACAGGCAATCGTCCTATGATCTCAGGAATTAGTCCAAAGTCTTTCAAATCCTTAGGGATAATATATTGTACTAAATTTTTGCGGTCTATCTGTGTGTTCTTAGACGAGTTATACCCCACAGCTTGCATATTGAGGCGTTTAGAAATCACACGTTCTATGCCATCAAAAGCACCTCCTGCTATAAATAGGATATGCTCTGTATTCACCTCTATATATTTTTGGTCAGGGTGTTTGCGCCCTCCTTTAGGAGGTACATTTACGATTGAACCTTCAAGAAGTTTTAACAGAGCTTGTTGTACACCTTCTCCCGATACATCACGAGTGATTGAAGGATTATCACTTTTACGAGCAATTTTATCTATCTCATCAATAAATACAATGCCTTTCTCTGCTTTTTCTACATCATAGTCAGCAGCTTGCAAAAGACGAGTAAGAATGCTTTCCACATCTTCCCCTACATAACCTGCTTCAGTCAGTACCGTAGCATCTACTATAGCAATAGGTACGTTTAGCATCTTAGCAATAGTACGAGCTACCAAAGTCTTACCTGTCCCCGTCTCTCCTACCATTATCACATTGCTCTTTTGTATCTCTACCTCATTATCTACATTGGGTTGTTGCAAACGCTTGTAATGGTTATACACAGCTACTGAAAGAATCTTTTTAGTGAAGTCCTGACCTATCACATATTGGTCAAGGAATGCTTTTATTTGTTGAGGTGTTTTCAAGGTAATTTCATCCGCAGAAAAACTACTCTTGCTCTTCTTTTTCTCAGCACACATTGCCTCTTCTATGATTAGGTGAGCTTGCTCCACACAATAGTTGCATATATTGCCCGCCATTCCGCGAATCAACATCTCAACTTCAGGTTCTGCACGACCACAGAACGAACAATAGTTTACTTCTTTTTTAGCCATTATTTTCTCTCTAACACTTCGTCTATCATTCCGTAATCTTTTGCCTCGCGAGCTATCATCCAATAGTCGCGTTCAGAGTCCTTATACACTTTAGCAAAAGGTTGTTTAGAGTGTTTAGCAATGATTTCATAAAGCTCATTCTTAAGCTTTAACATCTCCTTTAGGTTGATTTCCATATCGCTAGCTACTCCTTGAGCACCTCCCGATGGTTGGTGTATCATTACACGAGAGTGTGGTAAGGCCGAACGTTTCCCTTCTGCCCCTGCACACAACAATACGGCTGCCATCGAAGCCGCAATCCCTGTACAGATAGTAGCCACATCAGGCTTTATAAATTGCATTGTGTCATAAATGCCTAAACCTGCATATACACTACCTCCTGGAGAGTTAATGTATATCTGAATATCTTTAGCACTATCTACACTTTCCAAGAAAAGCAGTTGTGCAGTAACTATATTAGCCACTTGGTCGTTTACATCAGTACCAAGGAAGATGATTCTATCCATCATCAAGCGCGAGAATACATCCATCTGTGCTA
The DNA here is from genome assembly GCA_963519425.1 of uncultured Capnocytophaga sp. GTDB lineage: Bacteria > Bacteroidota > Bacteroidia > Flavobacteriales > Flavobacteriaceae > Capnocytophaga. Next base: position 8,373 of record CAUQNY010000055.1, on the reverse strand, counting down.
CATTCAGTTGGCGTTCCTCCATAATGTAAGGAGTCATACTACCTACAATTTTGTCGTAGTACAAGCTATTCACATTATGATGCTTAGTGGCATATTTTCTAAATTCGTCTGATAAATTCACTTTTATAATCTAAAATATTTAACGGATTAGTTATCTTTTACCTTTAACAAAGGTAGTCCAAAATCGTCAATAGCACAAATGTGCTTGTAGTATTACTGACAATTTTGGACTGCCTATTTAACAGTTTCTATATACTATTCAGGAAATGCTATCTTTACAAACTCATCGAAAGATACTTTCTTCACTTCAAGATTCACATTTTCTTTGTAGAATGCAATAAGTTTCTTGAATACCAACTGTTGCTGAATGCGCTGTACTTCTTCGCGGTTTTTCAAGACTCTTTCCACAATACCTTCCACATATGAGCTATCGTCCAAAGGCATTCCATATTGTGCCAGCTGTGCTTTCACATACTCGTGAGCAAAATCTTCAATCTCTTTTGAGGTAGTTTCTAGCTTATTATCTGCAAGCACTTTACCCTCTATTAGTTGGTAGCGCAATCCTCTTTCAGAACGATTGTACTCCTCATTAGCTTCTTCTTGTGTCAGTTCCTTTTCTGTAGTAGTGCGCAACCATCTCTTCAAGAACTCAGCAGGAAGCTCAAATTGCGTATTATCTACTAAGTAGTCTGTTACAGTGTTGAGGAAGTGCTGGTCTGCTTGCTCATTGTATTGCTGTTGAGCACCTTCTCTTATCTTTTCACGCAGCTGCTCTTCAGAGGTAACAGAGCCATCAGGGAAAAGCTTATTGAACAACTCTTGGTCTAAAACAGCACTCTCACGTTCGTTCACTTCCTCAAGAGTAAAAGTAACTTCTACCTCCAAGTGGTGAGCTTCGTCGTGCGATACCTTCAAGTAGTGCATTAGGCTATGAGCATCTTGGAACAAACCTTTAGTTTGCAACTGAAACTGGTCACCTATTTTTTTGCCTACAAACACCTTTCTTGCATCATCGCTTAGCGTTTCCAAAGAAAAAGTAGCTTGGCTGTCGATGCCTTTTTCTTCGTTGAAGAAAGTACCTGTTACCTCTACACTGTCGCCATCCATCACTTCTCCTTTAGAAACAAGCTTGCCAAATTGCTTTTGGATGCGCGCCACTTGTTGGTCTATTTGTGCATCATCTACAACAATTTCATAGCGCACAATCGGAGTAGAAGGCTGCAAGTTCACTTCAAAAGTAGGAGCCAAGCCCACTTCAAATTGGAAAGTGATATCATCAGCATCAAAGTCTACTGTTTGTCCTTCTTTAGGAAGAGGGTTCCCTAAAAAGCTCAACTTCTCTCTATTCAAATACTGATACAAGTTGTCTTGTAGCTGTTTGTTTATCTCATCCAATTTAATAGCCCTGCCATATTGCTTTCTTATCATATTAGCAGGCACGTGTCCTTTTCTAAAACCAGGAACCACAGCGTTTTTGCGATAGTCTCCGATAGCTTTTTCTACATTAGCAGCGTAGTCTTCTTTTTCAATAGTGATAGAAACAACGAGGTTCAAGTCATCTACTTGCTGTTTGTTTATGTTCATCTTTTCAAAGTATTTAATCTAAAAATTTCAGTCCGCAAAGGTAATACATTTTGTTGATATATGCAACATTTCAATAACTTTTAACAATCATATTAAAACTTAGGTAACTCCCAATGGTATTTCTGTGATAGCAATCGCACCGAGATCACCACCATTATTGTAATGAAAACCACCAAGTTATGGTTTACAAAACCATCTATAAGAAAATACACTGTGCCGCCCGCAATGCAAGCTGTGGCGTAGATTTCCTTATGAAAAACTGCCGGTAGCTTGTTAGCCAAGATATCCCGAATCACCCCTCCAAAGCTACCTGTCATCGTCCCCAAGATTATCGCAATCGTTGGCGAAAGCCCAAAACGCAAAGCCTTTTCTATCCCTATGATAGTAAAAACCCCAAGACCAATCGTATCAAATAGCATCAACGACTTGCTCCAATGTTCCGAAAACTGACGCTTAAACACAAGCGTTACCACCAAGCTGATGAAGATCATCAGTATATAAGACAGATTATTCATCCAGAACACAGGCACACTGCCAATCATTATATCGCGCAGCGTACCCCCTCCTACACCTGTTACAAAGGCCAAGATAAGCATCCCGAACACATCCATTCGCCGTTCCAATCCTACCAAAACCCCAGAAACACCAAATACAGCTGTCCCTATCAAGTCCCAAAGATAAATCTGATCTATATCAGATAGCAGTCCAATAAAATAAACAAAATAATGCTCCATACTATATTATAAGTCCTTAATTTAATCCCATATCTGCGAAAGTCGCCACGTATCTCCTACCATTACAAACACATAGCTACACCCATTTCCTACATTCTTAGCACAAACCACACCGTCAGGGTAATAACCAAATGTATACGTCTGCCTTTCATTTAGGTCATCAGTAAGCAAATCCTCCTCCTTCACCAGCACACTACCGTCCTTTTCTACCCAGAAACGCAGCAAAAGCTCCTCCAAGTGCTGTTGCCTAAAGGCCATATCACCAGCAAATCGCTTAAAAAATGAAGGAAACAACTGCTGCTTGCCCGCTATCTCCTTAGTGCTCTTAGCCAGTTCAGCATAAGCCACCAAGCTCCCATTGCCCTCTTCTAGGAAAACCTGTTGGCAATCGCCCTTAGGCACCCAAAAAGAGTACAGCTGCGCATCAGCATAAGGCAAGCGGCTCTGCAGCCTATACCGGTAATACATCCTATTCTCTTGCAGCACACTATCTACCGACCAATAAGTCCTATTAGCCCCAGCAAGGCGCTCTATCTGACCTATTTTCCCCTTTACCTCTGCCAAACCCTCAACCACTTCTCGCCCGCTCTCCACATCGCAGCCCTTTTTCAAGCGCACCATACCATTCTCACAGCCGATGAGCAACAGCACAAAAAGCACCACCGCAAAAAGTCTTCTCATTGTATCTTCAAATTCTTCTTAAACACACTACACAAACTCAAACCTCACCAGTCCGTCCACATCTATTTTCGTCAGACGCACTTTCCGAAGCGTATTCACAAGCATAGGATCCCACGGAGCCTTCACCTTCACATAATTCTCAGTGAATCCGTGAATATACCCCTGCTTATGGTCGCTCTCAAACAGTACCGTCCGCTCCTTTCCTAACTGACTCTCATAAAAAGAATGACGCTTCTTAGCCGACAGCCCCCTGAGCATCTTGCTCCGTTTAGCCCGCACAGCATCTGCCACCACCCCATCCATCGCTACAGCCTCCGTATCCGAACGCTCCGAATACGTAAACACGTGCAAGTACGACACCTCCAATTCGTTCAAAAAGTAATACGTCTCCAAAAAGTGCTCATCAGTCTCACCGGGGAAACCCACTATCACATCCACCCCTATACAAGCATCAGGCATCACCTCCCGAATCTTCGCCACCCTACTGCTGTAAAGCTCCCGCAAATAACGTCGCTTCATCTTCTTAAGTATCTCGTTACTACCGCTTTGCAACGGAATATGAAAGTGAGGCACAAAGCTGCGCGACTGCCCTATAAAGTCTATCGTCTCGTCTTTAAGCAGGTTAGGCTCTATTGACGAAATCCGAAGACGCTCAATCCCTTCCACCTCGTCAAGCGCCTGTACCAGCTCCAAAAAAGTGTGCTCGTGCTTTTTATTCCCGAACTCACCCTTGCCATAATCGCCTATATTCACCCCCGTTAGCACAATCTCCTTAATCCCTTCTGCCGAGATCTTACGCGCATTAGCAATAATATTCTCAATCGTATCACTGCGCGAGATGCCACGAGCCATTGGGATAGTGCAATACGTACACTTGTAATCGCAGCCATCCTGAACCTTCAAGAAAGCACGCGTGCGGTCTCCTATCGAATAGCTCCCCACGTAAAAGTCCGCCTCCGAAATCTCACAAGAGTGCACCACACCCTCGTTATGCTTAGTCAAGTCGTCAATATATTGCGTAATGTTAAACTTCTCCTTAGCACCAAGCACCAAGTCCACCCCATCTACCGAGGCCAACTCCTCTGGCTTAAGCTGTGCATAACAGCCCACAGCCGCCAGAAAAGCCTTCGGATTCGTCTTCAAAGCCTTCCTAACCACCTGCTTAAACTGCCTATCAGCGTTCTCCGTTACCGAGCAAGTATTTATCACGTATATATCAGCTACTTCCTCAAAGTCCACACGAACATAACCCTCCTGTTCAAAACTCCGCGCTATGGTCGAAGTCTCCGAGAAGTTAAGCTTGCAACCCAAGGTATAAAATGCCACTCTTTTCATCTAATAATTATATTTTTACCGTTCTCTATTCCTTCTTTTCTGAATCCTCAAAAAAATCCTGTTCCATAAAATACCGTACAATAGCCCTTTTCATCAGCAACGCCTGCCCACCCGCACTCAGTGCCGGCAACTCCCGTACCAACCGGTAATGCGGCCAGCCATCCTCATCAGTACAAACATATTCATAATAACCAAAAGCCGAAAGAAGCCTGCAAATAGAAATATGCATCAAGTCCACCTTTTGATCCTTAGAAAATACCCGATGCAATACCCCCAATTCCTGAACCCCTATCAAATACAATATCCCATCTACACCCAATCGCTCACCCTCTCCAAACAACCACGAAAGGCGCGAAACCAACTCCTCCCACCTGCTTTCCAGCAACTCTTCTTCTGTCATATCTCTATTATTAGGGCGCAAAGATATAAAACTATTGCCAATCTACATACCTCAAAATAAAAAAAATATCACTAACCATTTGGTTAATCCAAATACTTAACGTACCTTTGCCTCCGAAATTAACAAACAATGAGCAACACCAATCACATATCCACCGAAGAACGCATCAAAGCCGCTGCACGAAAAGTATTCCACCAAAAAGGATACGCAGGCACTCGCACACGCGACATCGCCGAAGAAGCAGGAATAAACCACGCAATGCTCAACTACTACTTCCGAAGCAAAGAAAAACTATTTACCATTATAATGACCGAAACAATGGCACAATTCTTTAAGGGCTTATCACATCTGCTAAACGACGAAAACACCTCCTTAGAGCAAAAAATAGAGCTCATAGTCAATAACTACACCGATTTACTCCTAGAAGAACCAGAGCTCCCTACCTTTATGTTCAACGAGGTACGCAACAACCCAGAGCCTTTCATAGAAAACAACCCCATACGTCAAGCATTACAAAACTCAACCCTATCACGACAATATACCGAGGCCGTAGCCCGCGGACAGATAACCGAGCCCAACCTGATACAAACACTCCTCAACCTCATCGCCCTAGTTATATTCCCCTTCATCGCACAGCCCATAATGCTCGCCCTCAACAAGATGACCAAAGAGCAATACAAAACCCTAATGCTCGAGCGCAAAAAGCAAATCCCCCACTGGATTAAAACAATACTTTTTAAATAACCACCCCCTTTCCCTCCCCTTTTTCACACCGAGGGAAAGCACAACAACATATTTTTTTACCCAAACACTAACCAAACGGTTAAACGAATTGTATAACTCAAAACCCACTCAAATATGCGACTACTTGCCCTACTTTTCCTATCCACCATAAGCGCTTTCGCACAAGAAACGCTTACTTTAAACCATTGTTACCACCTCGCTCGCCAGAACTACCCCACCCTTGAAAAGCTCGATTGGCTCTCGAAAACCGAAGCCTACACCCTCGCCAATGCCAACCGCGCCTATCTCCCCCAGCTCTCCATCGTCGGACAAGCCACCTACCAGTCAGAAGTAACCGACCTCTCCCAGACCATCGCAGCAGCACTCCCCCTGCCCCCCAACGCAGCCCTGCCCCATATCGATAAGCACCAGTACAAACTCATAGGCGAGCTAAACCAACTCCTCTACGCAGGAGGCGAAATTCAAAGCCAGAAAGCCATCGCCAAAGCCCAGACAGCCATCCAAATACAAGCCGTCGAAACCCAGCTATACACCCTCAAACAGCGCGTCAGCAACCTGTTTTTTGGAGTGCTCCTCATCGATGCCCAGCTATCCCAAAACCAAACCAACATCCAAACAATACAGTCCCAACTCCGCAAAGCACAAGTAGCCCTCCAAAACGGAACCACCCTCCCCAGCAATGTCAACGAACTCAAAGCCGAAAGCCTCCGCATAGAAATGCAAACCACCGAGTACCAAGCCACACAAGCCACCTACCTACAAATGCTCTCCATCCTCATAGGCAAAGAGCTCACCAGCCCCTCACAGCTCGCACAGCCAGCACCACAACCACAGCCCCAACCCCTATCCACCCAAAATTTACGCCCCGAACTCAAAGGATTTCAGCTACAAGAATCCCTGCTCAAAGCCCAAGAAAAACAACTCAACACACAGCTCCTACCCAAGCTCAGCGCCTTTTTCCAAGGCGCTTACGGCCGCCCCACCCTCAATATCCTCAGCAACCAAGCAGACTTCTACTACATCACAGGGCTGCGTTTGCAGTGGAACCCAAGCCCCCTGTATAACCTATCCGCCAAGAAACACATCTTGCACCTAAGCAGCCAAAGCCTCACCGCCGACCGCCAAGCCTTCCTGCGCAACACCCAACTCGAACTCACCCAGCAGTCCCAGCAAATCAAAAAGCTACAAAAGCTCATTAGCCAAGACCAAGAAGCCGTAGCCCTGCGCCATTCCATAGCCCAAGCCGCCGAAGTACAGTTAGACAACGGCATCATCACCACCCACGAATACCTGCAGAAACTCAACGCCTGCCACCTCGCCCACCAAACCCTCATCCTGCACCAAATACAACTCCTCCAAGCCCAAGAGAACCACAACCTAATTACAGGACAATCCTCCCCCAACCCCTCCCAAGGAGAAGAGTTGTAGCGATGCTAACAATAAACAGAACAAGAACACCATTTACTGAATAATAACCCAATAATAAAACGCCCCCATCGCCCTTACATCTTGCTGCCATCGCCTTTACGGCTTGCGCCCTCTCCTTGGGAGAAGTCTCCGAAAAGGAGAGTATGTGAGGAACGGGGGTGAGGAACTAAACATAATAACCCAATAAAAAAACGCCCCCATCGCCTTTCCGGCTTGCCCCCTCTCCTTGGGAGAGGGGGGAATGGGGGGTGAGGATCTAAAATGAAAAATACAACACTCATCATCGCCCTTGCAGCCCTTATGGCCTGCAACCACAAAAACAACTCCGATGCCTCTGGCAACTTTACCGCCGACGAAGTCATCGTCGCCGCACAACAAACAGGACAACTCATCGCCTACGATGTCCAAGAAGGAAAAACACTCACCGAAGGACAAAAAGTCGGCCAGATAAACGTCGAAGTCCTAAAGCTCCAAAAAGAGCAAGTCCAGGCCACCATCGCCTCCCTTAAAGACAAAACCATAAACCCCGACCCACAAGTCACCCTTATTCAAAGCCAATATGAGGTACAGAAAGCACAGCTCCAGCACCAACAGCGCGAGCTCAACCGTGTCCAACAACTCCTAGCCGGCGGCGCCGCCACTCAAAAACAACTCGACGACCTCACCGCTCTAGTAGACCAACTGCGCAAACAACTCACCGTTACACAAAACCAACTAAAGGTCAGCCTCACCAACATCAATAGCCAAAACCGCAACGTCCTGAGCCAAGAAGCCCCCTTACAAAAGAATGCCCAGGCCGTACAAGCACAAATCAACCAAGGCCAAATCATCAACCCCATTGCCGGAACCGTCCTAGTCAATTACGCCCTCAAAGGCGAAATGCAGACCTTCGGGAAGCCCCTCTACAAAATCGCCAATACCCATATACTGACCCTCAAAGCCTACATCACCGGAGACCAGCTAGCCCAAATCAAATTAGGACAAGCCGTTACCGTCCTCACCGATGCCGGAAAAGGACAGTACCGCACCTACCAAGGCAATATCACCCACATAGCCGACAAAGCCGAATTCACCCCAAAAAACATTCAAACCCAATCCGAACGCGCCAACTTAGTCTATGCCATCAAAATCAAAGTCAAAAACGATGGCTACCTCAAGATAGGAATGTACGCCGAAGTAAAGTTCAAATAAAACACCTTACCCCTTTCCAGCTTGCCCCTATCACCTTTCCAGCTTGCCCCTATCACCTTTCCAGCTTGCCCCTATCACCTTTACGGCTTGCCCCCCTCGCCTTGGGAGAGGGGGTACGGGGGTGAGGATTTACCCCCCCTCGCCTTGGGAGAAGTCTCCGAAAAGGAGAGTATGTGAGGGAACGGGGGGTGAGGATTTACCCCCCTCGCCTTTCCAGCTTGCCCCCCTCGCCTTGGGAGAAGTCTCCGAAAAGGAGAGTATGTGAGGGAACGGGGG
>CAUQNY010000054.1:0-14260 GCA_963519425.1 uncultured Capnocytophaga sp. | reverse complement strand
ACTCTTGCCGTGGTCAATATGTGCAATAATGCAGAAATTACGGATGTTTTTCATTGTTCAACTCAGTCGTTTAATAGTTACTCATTAGCCATTGGCACTAAGGGTTAGGCAAAGACTACTGACGTTTAAGGGCGCAAAAGTAGTAAATAATTAGTAGATTAGCAAATTGTGCCCTATGTAAAAGCGGGTAGAACTCGCCATTTTAAGAAAGGAAATTAGGTAGGTATTATTTTTTTCTGTTTTTGGGTTGTTTGGCAGAAATGCGGTGTTGGCTGAAAGTACGCTTCGTCTACACTTCGTCTACACTTTTCCTTCGGTATGGTTCTAAAGTTCCCGACAGAAAATTTTTCTTTCTTTGGCAGCAGATAATGGGATGGGATTGCGCTAAAAAGCTCCTTCCTAATTTGTTAATTGGCAAATTATTCGTATTTTTGCCCCCAGAATTATTAAACTTTAATCATTCACATGAAATCAGAAAAAGAACTTGAAGAGTTTTTCGCTCGACTTAAAAAAGAACTTACCGAAACAAGCTTGTTTCCTACACAATACCTCTACAAATTCATTATCCCTGCCGATGAATCTAAATTAGACCAACTGAAAGCTGTTTTTAAAGATACCGAAGCTGCTATCAGTACACGCCCCTCTTCCAACGGGAAATACACAGGGGTTTCGGTGAATTTAAAGGTAAAAAATGCCGATGAGGTGATTCATTTTTACAAAGAAGCAGGTAAAGTAGAAGGGATTTTATCATTATGACGACTTTGGAATACAACACAGAACGCTCTGCCTTGCTCATTCCTGAGTATGGACGACATATCCAAAAGATGATTGAAAAAGCGGTACTTCTAAAAGACCGCGAACAGCGGAATCGCACTGCCCGAAGCATCGTTGCGGTAATGGGAAACTTATTCCCCCATTTGCGCGATGTGCCGGACTTTCAGCATAAACTTTGGGACCAACTGTTCATTATGTCTAACTTTCAGTTGGATGTAGACTCTCCGTACGAGAAGCCTACCCCTGACACTCTCTACAAACGCCCTGACAGGTTGCGCTACCCGCAGGCACACCCGCGCTATCGGTTTTATGGGAATGTCATCAAACGATTGATAGACACTTGTGTGAAATGGGAAAAGGGCGACCTGCGCGAGGGATTGGAATACGCTATTGCCAACCATATGAAAAAGAGTTTTTTGACTTGGAACAAAGAGGCGGTAGACGACAGTATTGTTTTCCAACATCTGTACGAATTGAGCAACGGGGAAATAGACCTGCGGAAAACCAAAGAAGACCTTTCGAACAGCCAAACGCTTATCCGCACGAAAGGCAACTTGACCAGACGACCGTTTACCCCTCAGCACCCTGCTCAAAACTCTTTTAACAAGAAAAAGGGATTTACTAACAACTTCAAAAAGAAATAGCTATGGGAGTTTTTAAAATAGAAGGCGGACACCCCCTAAAAGGAGACATTACCCCGCAAGGTGCTAAAAACGAGGCCTTACAAGTACTTTGTGCCGTTCTGCTAACTGACCAAAAAGTTACGCTGCACAATGTTCCTGACATTCAGGATGTGAACAAACTCATCTCCCTTTTAGGGAACTTGGGAGTGAAAATCCAGAAGCTGGGGAAGGGGTCGTTTTCTTTTCAGGCAGACGACATAAACTTAGACTACCTGAAATCGGAGAGTTTCTACTACGAAGGGCAAGCCCTTAGAGGGTCTATTCTAATCGTAGGCCCGCTACTAACGCGCTTCGGCGTGGGATATATTCCCAAACCAGGAGGCGACAAGATTGGCAGACGCAGACTTGACACCCACTTTGAAGGACTTGTAAAGTTAGGAGCTCATTTTGAATACGACGAAAACAACTATACTTACAGCGTTGTAGCTGAAAAGCTACGAGGCAGCTATATGCTTTTAGAAGAAGCTTCGGTAACAGGAACTGCCAACATAGTAATGGCTGCTGTTTTGGCCGAAGGGACTACTACTATTTACAACGCTGCTTGTGAGCCTTATGTGCAACAGCTCTGCCGTATGCTAAATGCTATGGGGGCTGATATACAAGGTATTGGTTCGAACCTTCTCACCATCAATGGGGTTACGCGTTTGGAAGGGTGTACCCATACGCTGCTTCCGGATATGATAGAAATTGGCAGCTGGATAGGCTTGGCAGCTATGACCCGCAGCGAGCTGACTATTAAAAATGTAGGTGCTGCACATTTAGGTATTATTCCTTCTGTCTTCCAAAAGTTAGGAATCAGTTTGGAAGTGAGAAATGATGACATCTACATTCCCGCACATACTGACGGTTATGAGATTCAAAACTACATAGACGGCTCAATACTAACGGTAGCCGATGCCCCTTGGCCTGGATTTACCCCTGACCTACTCAGTATTGTATTGGTAGTGGCTACCCAAGCACGTGGAGAAGTACTCATCCACCAAAAGATGTTTGAAAGCCGCTTGTTTTTCATCGACAAGCTGATAGATATGGGAGCTAAAATCATCTTGTGCGACCCACACCGCGCAACGGTTATCGGCAATGACTTTAGGTCGCCTTTAAGAGCTACCCTAATGACCTCGCCAGATATTCGCGCTGGGATAGCACTACTGATTGCAGCCCTATCGGCTAAAGGCACCTCTACTATTTACAACATAGAGCAGATAGACAGAGGGTATGAGAATATAGATGGAAGACTAAATGCACTGGGGGCAAATATTGTGAGAATATCATAATAAAGACTGACAACTAAAAGATTAACGACTAATGAAATACAATTTTGACGAACTTATTTGTAGGAAACACACCGATGCCCTAAAGATAGAGGCTCTGGCACCCCGTTGGGGGCGCACCGACCTCTTACCAATGTGGGTAGCCGATATGGATTTTAAAACCCCTGACTTTATCGTAGAGGCGATGAAAAAGCGTATGGCGTGTGAGATTTTTGGGTACACTTCTAAACCCGATAGCTGGTATGACGCTATTATCAGTTGGCAAGCCCGCAAGCACCAGTGGACGATTGAGAAAGAGATGATTTCTTTTGTTCCTGGGGTAGTGCCTGCCTTGGCTATGGCAGTGCAAGCCTTTACGGAGCGCGGTGAAAAAGTAATGATTCAGCAACCCGTATACAATCCTTTTGCACAGGTGATACGCAACAATCACCGCGAGCTAGTAAACTGCCCTTTAGAGCTGAAAGAAGGACAATACCATATCAACTTTGAGGTATTTGAAGAAAGAATAAAAGGCTGCAAGCTATTTTTGTTCTGCCACCCACACAACCCAGGGGGGCGGGTATGGACTCGGGAAGAACTACAAAAAGTAGCTGCTATCTGCGCTCAAAACAACGTAATAGTAGTAGCCGATGAGATTCACGCTGACCTTACCTTGTCTTCTTACGAGCATATTCCTTTTGCCTCGGTTAGCGAAGAAGCTGCGCAACTTTCAGTAGTATTTGCCTCGCCGAGCAAGGCTTTCAATATGGCAGGTTTGGCCACCTCGTATGCTGTAATTGCTAACCCTAGCTTGCGCCGGCGTTTTGAAAGCTATGTAGAAGGCAATGAATTGGCCGCTGGCAATGTATTTGCTTTTAATACTGTAGTGGCGGCCTATACCGAAGGAGAAGAGTGGCTACAACAGATGCTGAACTATGTAGAAGAGAACATCAACTACTTAGTAGGCTACGTAAAGGAACACCTACCACAACTAAAAGTGATAGTTCCACAGGCTTCCTATCTTGTATTCATAGATTTCGGTGCCCTACACCTAAGCCAAAAAGAGCTAGTAGCCTTGTGTACCGATAAGGCACACTTAGCTTTAAACGATGGCAGCATCTACGGAGAAGAGGGCAAAGGCTATATGCGCATCAACTTAGCGTGCCCTAGAAGTGTGATAAAACAAGCGTTAATACAACTAAAAGAAGCATTGGACAGCAGTGATAATCAGAAGGTTTTCTAATCTTTTGCACACTTTTCTGCTTAAAACGCTTGTTATTTAAAAAAAATGTCGTAGCTTTGCAGCCTGAAAATTACGTAATAAAGAATAACAAACATTGCAATGAAAAAAGAAATTCACCCAGCATCGTATCGTCTGGTAGCTTTCAAAGATATGTCTAATGATGACATCTTCATTACAAAGTCTACCGTTGAAACAAAAGAAACTATTGAAGTAGACGGGGTTGAGTATCCCTTAGTGAAATTGGAGATTTCTCGTACCTCTCACCCTTACTACACAGGTAAATCTAAACTTATTGACACAGCCGGACGTATTGATAAGTTTAAAAACAAATACGCTAAGTTTCAAAAATAACATAGCAATCCTAAAAACCTCCATCACGGAGGTTTTTTTCTTCTTATGAAAATCTGTTCCATTTCCCTTCAGAATATTGCCTCTATAGAGGGGCCTTTCACTCTTGATTTCGAAGCAGAACCACTCTACTCGGCTGGGCTATTTGCCATTACAGGTGCCACTGGAGCGGGCAAATCTACCCTTTTAGATGCTATCTGTTTAGCCTTGTACAACGATACCCCAAGGCTATCGGCAACCAAAAGCAACCTCAGCATTAGCGATGGCACTGCTGATGTACAAGTGAACAATGTGAAAAACCTTCTGCGCAAAGGGGCTGTATCAGGCTATGCGCGTGTAGCGTTTATCGGTGTAGATGGCAAAAAATACAAAGCCGAATGGCAGATACGCCGTGCCTACAACAAACTGTCGGGAGCTATACAACAGGAAGAAATCACCCTTTCTTGTCTCACTGATGAGACGCCTTTCCCCGAAAAACGCAAAACATTAGTTCTAGAGAAAATCAAGGAGCTGGTAGGCTTATCGTTCGATGAGTTCACCAAATCCGTCATTTTGGCACAAGGCGAATTTACTTCCTTTTTAAAAGCTAATGATGACAATCGGGCTAATATCTTAGAAAAGCTGACAGGTACGGAGATTTATACACAAATCTCTAAACAGATTTTTGAAACCAACAAACAACAACAGACAGCACTAGGCTTGTTGCAAACACAGTTAGACAATATACAATGCCTAGGCGAAGAAGCGCTTATAGAACTGCATCGAACCTTAAAATTTGATGAAGAGGCTCTCAAAACTCTACAAAATAGGCTTGCTACCCTCAAGGCACAAGAGCAGTGGTGGACTGAGGTACAACGCGCCCAAAAACAACTGGCAGAAGCGCGCGAAAGGCAAGAAAAGGCTATTGATGACAAGGAGCGTCAAGCCGAACGGTTTAGTGAATGGGCTATCATTGACCAGCTACAAACTATCAAAGCTGACGTTTTGAACAAAGAAAAACAAAGCGTCCTTCTGAACACTATTCAACATTCTTTAAAAGAAAAACAAGCTGAAAGAGCACGGCTACTAACTGATGAGCAAGCTTTTGCCGAGCAGAAAGCTACTGCTGAGACGGAAAAAGAAAGCCTCCAAAAAGCCTATCGGCAAGCTGAACCTGCTATTGAAAAAGCTAAAACATTGGAAGTGCAGCTCGAGCAGAGCAAACGCTCTTTGGTAGAAAAAGAAGAGATAGTTGCTGCTAAACAGAAAAAAAGGACTGAAAAAGAAGAGGCCTTAAAAGCCAATGCTAATAGATTGGCAAAAGGAGAACAGTTTGTACATCAAGAAGAAAACTGGTGCCAAGCTAATAGAGATGCTGAAATCATCTTCAGTAACCAAAATTGGGTGCTGAAATTGGCAGAAGAACAAGTACAATACAAAGAAAAGTTGGACGAAAGCACTTGTAATAGTCAGCAAATAAGTAGAAAACTGAACATTCTACGTGAGAATGCTCCGGAAATAGATGAAAACAGCTCCTTGGAAGAGCTTTTGGGCAAACAAAAGGAGCTCAGCTCTCAACTACATCAGCTACAACAAGACAAAACAACTGCTGAGCGATGGGAAGAGGAGCAGGAAGAAATAAGCAAAAAAAACATACAGCTCTGCAATTTAGCCACAGCTGAGCAAGAGCTTCTTCAGAAACTTGACACTCTTATTCCAGAACGACAAAAACTCCAGACAGCTTGTGAGACTGCTGAACGCATCTACCAGCGCACCCAGTTAGAACATTCTAACAATGTTGTATCTTTGCGACAGATGCTCAGCGAAGGAGAGCCTTGTCCTGTTTGTGGGGCAACTCATCACCCTAATGCCCATAAAGATTTTTCTTCTCAGCTGCTCAATACTGTCAAAGAGGAATACAAACAGGCAAAAACAAAGCTAACACAATGCAAAGAAGAGATTGTAAGACTCCAAACTCAACAAAAAGAAAATCAGCAACGCGCTACCGAATTGCGTCAAGACTTTTCTAAGAACCAACAGAAGGTAGAACAGCTCTTACAAAAACTACAAGAATCGGTCTATTTTGCCTCCTATCCTTCTTTGGAAAGGCTGAATTACCTATCAGATAAAATAGCATCTGTACAACGAAGCCAAGAGCAAATAGAGTTTCAAATAGAGCAAATCAGCCAACGAAAAACACTCATAGAGGCACTAAACAACCTAAAAGAAACTATAACGCACTACCAGCAGCTAATGGAGAAAAACACTCAAAAACTAACTCAGCTAGAACTTTCTGATAGTTTAGTAGTTCTTTGGAATAATGACCTTTTGCAATTCAAAACTGCTGCCACACAAGCTTGTAGTACTTGGGCTAAGCACAAAGAACTTCTGGAAAAATACAACAAAGCTGTGTATGACCTTTCTCAAACATATACACTCCTGAGTGCAGAAATAGCTACGCTCTCTAAGGATATCGAAGAAGAAAAAGAAAGCCTACACAAGGCTCAAGTAGATTTCGAGGAGCTAAAAACAAATCGAGCTGAACTGTTGGAAGGAAAAACGGTTGCTGAAGTAGAAGAGAATTTTAAACGGAAATTAGAAGAGTTAAATGTTGCGCTTACTGAAGCTCAAAACAAATACAACAAAGTCTTGCTAGAAAAAGTAGCTAATGAAAAAAGCTTAGAGACTTTGGAAAAACAGGACTCTCAAACCCAAGAGAGTATTGTCGAGGCAAGCGAACACATAGAAAAATGGCTGACAACTTATTCTGAAGCGCAGGAAAAGTTCATCCGCCCCCATTTGTATGAATGGGCTTCCCGTTCGCATCAGTGGTTGCAAGAGGAGCGTGCAGCTTTGCAATTACTAAAAGACGAGATAGCTCAATACACTACTATTGCTACTGAAAAAGAGCAAGCCCTCACAGAGTTAAAAGCAAAGCAACCACTCTGCCTCTCTGAAGAAGAAACAAATCAGGAAAAGGAAAGACTCGCTGAGGAAGAAGAAGTGTTGCAACAAAAAGTTGTTTCACAGAGAAGTCAGCTATTAACTGACGAACAACAACGAGCAAGAGCTAATGATTTAAAAAAGGAAGTTGCTGCTAAAAAGGAAGTTGCTGCCCACTGGGAAGCGCTCAGCAGCCTGATTGGCAGTGCTACGGGCAGTGTATTTCGGCGTTACGCACAAGAATACACCTTGGATAGACTTTTGCAGTACGCTAATGCACAAATGAAATACCTGAACAGACGTTACACCCTCCAGCGCATTCCAAAATCGCTCAGTTTGCAGGTAATAGATAACGATATGGCTGCAGAAGTGCGTTCAGTCTTTTCGTTATCTGGAGGCGAATCGTTTTTGGTATCTCTCTCGTTAGCCTTAGCGCTCTCATCCCTTTCTTCAGCTAAAATGAATGTAGAAACTCTCTTCATTGATGAAGGGTTTGGTTCATTGGATACTGACACGCTTTCTGTAGCTTTAGACGCCTTGGAAAGCTTACAACATCAGGGGAAGAAAGTAGGAGTCATTTCGCATGTGCAAGAAATGGTAGAACGGATTCCTGTTAGGGTAGAAGTTATAAAAGAGGGGAATGGGAAGAGTAAAATAGTTGTCAATGGTTAAAGAAGTTAGGGATTTGCAGGCGTGAAAACCACTTCAAAGATTTTATCCCAATTCTTCCCTGTGATGAAAAATGTTTTCCGCACCGGGTGGTAAGCAATTCCATTGAGTACATCAACCTTTTCTGTTTTAGTAACCTTTTCTTTCAGCCCACGCACATCTACTACACCCTCTATCGCTCCATTCTCAGGATTAATAATCATTATGCCATCTTTAAGAAAAGTATTTGCATAAATTTTTCCATTAGCAAATTCCAACTCATTCGCATAACTATACATTGATTTGTTTGTACAAAGCTGCAAACTATCTTTCTCTGCAAATGTTTCTGGATGTAGCAACCAAATCTTCTCTGTGCCATCGCTTTTGTAAAGTCTGTCGTTCCCATTATGGCACAAGCCCCAACCTTCTTTGCTCTTATTGTATTTAAAAGTTTTCTGCAAATTCAGCTGTGCATCATACACAAAACCTACTTGCTCTCGCCAAGTCAGTTGTAAAATCTTCCCTCCAAAAACAGTAGCTCCTTCGCCAAAATACATAGGCTGCAACGGAACATTCTTATAAACCTCTCCTGTAAAAGGATTCCATTTCCTAATTGTAGACTCTGCATACTGTCCGGTGCTTTCGACCAGCGTATCTCCTACAAACTCCAAGCCTTGAGTATAGGCATTAGGGTCGTGGGCATACTCGTTCAGAATTTGGTAATGGTATAACTTAGGAGCTTCTTTTGCAAGGAGAAGAAACTCTTTTTGTGCTGTGTATGTCTTTCCGTTAGTCATCTGAACACTCACTTTCAAATACTGTTTTCCCAACGGAAGCGATGCAAGTATGACTGTATCGCCTACTGAGATTAAGGTATTTCGATGCACTTGGTAGTCTATTTTCTCAATCTCCCCCTCGAAAGTAGGATGTAGCATCTTCACCACGAGGGTATCTCCTAAATGGTATTCTTTCTTTTTAGGGAAGAGGTCTATGACAAAATCAGCCTGATGTGTTGTAGAAGGTGTATCGCAGCCTATCGCAGTTGTAGTAAAGGCTGCAAAGATTAAAAATCGCTGTAGATAAGTCTTCATTGGTTACCGTTTTCTTTCAAAAATATAAGTGATGCTGCCTATTTGTTCTTTAGGACTACTCACTGAATTAAAATGTGCTTGGCGCGCATATGCCAATGAGTTTTCTAACAAACAATCATCGTCGGTAGTTGTACTTTGCTTGTCGATACTTGTTTTTGTAACACGTCCAGCTGAGTCTACGCTAATGCGTACAACTACTTGCCCCTCTCGTTCGCAAGTGAACACAGGATTGGGGATATGCCCTATACGCCCTTGTAGTGCGTATTTCACTAAAGTGTGCTTATTTACCTTATCGGTATGCACATTTGTTACATTTTTCTCTAATGGGTTGTCGCTGAAAGGCAAAGGGGCTGCTGATGGTTGTTGGCTTGTCAAAGCTCTCTCAGCCTTATGCATCTCTTCGTTATCTCGCTCTGCTATCAGTTCATTCAGTGTTTTAATAGCTTCGCTATGTTGCAAATGAGCATCTGTTTGGTTGTAGGCCATTGCTGTTCTTGCTGAACTTTCTGCCAAACTTTCTGTTAGTTCACTATGCTCTTCTGCCGGAGTCCACTCTTCAGGAAGTTTCTCTGAATCAAGAGCCATCTCTATGAGTACTTCTTTGGGCTGCTGATGCAACTGTGTGGCCATTAGGGTAATCAGCATACAGAAAAGAATCAGCAGGGTCAATGCTATAGACTTATCGGCAGCACTGAACATCTGTACAAAACTCTGCCATTCTTTCTTAAAATCGAGATGTTGTTTTCCCTTTCTTTGAGGGGCTACTGGCGTTGGAGTACTCGCTCCCCCTCCCCCATTATCTTCTTGTTTTGTTGCAACAGTTTTTTCTGAATGTCTAAGGTCTGGAATATGGATAGCTACAAAATCATCAGGACTGAGAGCTTCTGCTACATCATAGATTCCTATCTGGGTACGCCTTAAAGCAGATAGATATGCCCCAGACCCTAAAGCTTTTCCAAAATCATTGGCCAAAGAACGTATGTAGGTTCCTTTGCTGCACTGCACTGCAAAGTGAAGTTCTGGAAATGCACTAATATCTAATTCAAAACGATGAATGTAAACTGTACGTTTAGGCACCTCAATAGCCTCTCCTTCTCGAGCAAACTCGTAGAGGCGTTTGCCATCCTTCTTGATAGCTGAAAAAACTGGCGGAGTTTGCAAGAGTTCGCCTTCAAACTGTTGGCGTACAGACTCTATTAGCTCAGGAGTAATGTGTTCAGTAGGATAATGTTTCTCTATAGGAGTCTCCATATCAAATGATGATGTAGTAGCTCCCAACTTAATTGTACCGGTGTAGGTTTTTACTGCATCTTGAATCTCCGTAATCTTTTTTGTAAACTTGCCCGTACAGATAACCAATAACCCAGAGGCCAATGGATCTAAAGTCCCCGCGTGCCCTATTTTTATCTTCTTGAGTTTGTAGTGCTTCAAGATAGCCCATTTTATCTTGTTCACCGCTTGAAACGATGACCATTGCAAAGGCTTATCTATCAGCAAAACACGCCCCTCTTGAAATTCTTCTGCTGTTATCATCTTACTTTTCTCCTTTTACTTGTTCCCCTTCTCCGTAGAATTTCTCTCCTATTCGTATTTTCTCTCTTCCATTTGCTACCCGCCATTGGTTTGCATCGCGCAACGAAAAAGCACAACCACAGTACTCTTGCATATAAAAGCGTTCATGCTTACAGATTTCTAAATTGCAAGCTGCTCCACCATTTTTTCGCCAATTATAATCCCAGTAGGTCAATCCTTCGTATTTTTCAGCAGCGCGCTGTCCTGCTCCATTCACTTGTTCAAGGTTCTTCCAACGCGAGATACCCAACGAAGTTGCTATCGTATCAAAACCATTTTCGTACGCATACAAAGCTGTACGCTCCAAACGCATATCAAAACACATTGTACAACGCAGACCTCTTTCTGGTTCAAACTCTAATCCTTTGGCACGAGCGTACCAATTGTCGGTATCATATTCGGCATCCACTATTGGAACTCCACACTTTTGTGCAAACCGAATATTCTCGTCTTTACGTATTTCGTATTCTTTGCGCGGGTGAATATTGGGGTTGTAGAAAAATATCGTAAAATCAATTCCTGATGCTTGAATAGATTGAATAATCGACCCCGAACAAGGCGCACAACAAGTGTGCAACAACAGTTTTTTGCCGTTGTTGGGAAGAATAAGATTCTTATGTACTAACTCCATAAAATGCTTTTACAGCTTGTGTTAAAGTTGCAAATATATGAAGAAAGAATGAGATGTCAAATCTCTGGAGGATACATTTGTTTCAAGGCATTGACAAAAACCTCTGCTCCTTTTCGCTTAAACCCTTCATTTTCATACAGTTTAATAGCAACCTCGTTAGTAGGTGACGAAAAGAGTAAAATCTCACCCAATCCTAATTCCTTTCCTTTAGCAATCAGCTGTTGGATTAGTTGGGTACCTATCTTCTTGCCACGTGCCATTTCGTCTACCACTACATCTTCTATCCAACCTTTGTATCCTGAAATCACCTTGTAGATAGCCATTGAGGCCATCCCGTGAAGTCTTCCTTCTTCTATGTAACCTACTACATAAGGTGCGTGCAAAGCATCTTCAAAGAGTTCAGAAAGCGTTCGCTGATAACGCCTGCTCAATAAAGCAAAGAGCCTATGCGCATCTTCCTCTATCAAAGGCGTAATCATTTCCTTTTTTAAGAATGTTATCATTTGTATTAAATTTTTTAAGCTCAATCGAACTCCTATAGCATTAAAGCATATAAGCTCCTATTTTACCTTAACAGTACTTAGCAGCTTTTCCATTTCTCTTTGCAACTCTTGTGCTTTCTCTCTAGCCACTTCTGCAAAGTCTTCTCCCTGAGAAGCGTAGATAATTCCACGAGAGGAGTTAATAAGGAGCCCATAACGGTCGTTCAGCCCGTATTGGCACACATCTTCTAAGCTGCCTCCTTGTGCCCCTACACCAGGAACCAACAAAAACTGATGAGGCACTATTTTACGTATCTCTTTCAAGAACTCAGCCTTAGTAGCACCTACCACATACATTAATCGGTCGCTATTTCGCCACGTAAGGGAGGTTCGCAGCACTTTTTTGTAAAGCTCCTCTTCAATCAACTTTTGGGTTTGAAAATCAGAAGCCCCCTCATTAGACGTCAAGGCTAACAAAATAGCGTACTTATGCTCAAAGGCTAAAAAGGGTTCTACTGAATCTCTCCCCATATAAGGGGCTACCGTTACACTATCAAAAGCCATCTCTTCAAAGAAAGCCTTGGCATACATCGTAGAAGTGTTTCCTATGTCTCCACGTTTAGCATCGGCTATCGTAAAAATATCAGGGTGATGTGTGTTGAGGTAGTCAATTGTTTTTTTCAAGGCACGCCACCCCGCTTCGCCGTGTGCCTCGTAGAAAGCAGTATTGGGCTTATAAGCCACCGTAAAAGAATGTGTTGCCTCAATAATTGCTTTGTTAAAAGCAAATAAGGGATCTTCTTCCTTCAATAAGTGAGGGGGAATTTTGTTTCTATCTGTATCTAAACCTACACATAGTAGCGATTGTTTCTTTTCTATTTGTTGTATCAGTTGTTCCATATACTACAATTCGTATTAGCTGCTTTTAGGCTTATGTCTTGGGAGAAGATTTCTTAGTAGTTATCTTCCTCTATTCGTGCAATCTCGCGTTCGTAGAAAGCAAAAGCTTCTTCTATCAAGTTTTCGCTTTCTGCTTCCAATTCCTTGGTATCCTCTTCATCAAACTCTTCAAGCCATTCTACTTCATCTGTTTCTATGTTCAATACGAAACGAGGATATTCTAAATGCACCACGAACATAGCATCGGGCATATCGGTGTTGTCTCCTAAAATAAATCTGGGAAAATTACTCATAGTTTATTCTTTTTTTATAATAAGTTCAATAGCTTTAGCCACTCCTGTTGAAGCCTTTTCGGCAATAACTGTTAGGTTCCCGTGGCTTGATAAGGCGGGATGAAGGTCGATGTAGTAAATAGGAACCTCCTCTCTAGCATACTCCATCAGCCCTGCAGCAGGATACACTTGTAATGAAGTACCTATCACCAACACAATGTCTGCTGTTTTGACCTGCTCTACAGCAGGCACTATCATTGGTACGTCTTCTCCAAACCAGACAATATGAGGACGCAAAAGAGCTCCTGAGGCACTTTTATCGCCTACTTTAATATCTTCATTGCAATCATAAATTGTATAAGGGTCGTCTACCCCACGCATCTTTTTCAGTTCGCCGTGCAAATGAATGATATTCAAGCTACCTGCACGCTCGTGCAAATCGTCTACATTCTGGGTGATAATAACTACCTCATAATCTTTCTGCAAGTCAGCAAGCAGTTTGTGTGCCTCATTAGGTTCTACTATAGAGAGTTGTTGTCGGCGAGAGTTGTAGAAGTTCAATACCAACTCAGGATTTGCTTCAAAACACCCTACCGTAGCTACCTCCTCTATTCTATGGCCTTCCCACAAGCCTCCCGCATCACGAAAAGTTTTCACTCCGCTCTCTGCACTGATACCCGCCCCTGTAAGGGCTACTATCTTTTTCTTTTTCATCCTATTCTAATGGTTTAAAGTGAATTAAAGTGAATGCTCGCTCAAGTGTCTAAGGACTTTTCTTACAGTTTTAGTTGTTCCACAGAAGTCTTTTTAAATAAAAAGCCTCTTTTTTTGGCAAAAAGAGGCTTTTTTCAATTAACAAACTACTGATTCACAGCGTCTGAAAGTTCTGCACCTGGTTTGAATTTCACCACTTTCTTAGCAGGAACTTTAATAATTTCTCCTGTACGAGGGTTTCTTGCATCTCTTGCTTCCTTGTCGGCTACCGACCAAGAGCCAAAGCCTACGATTGACACCTTGTCTCCTTTTTTAAGGGCAGTTTCCACACTTGTAAAGAAAGCCTCTACTGCTTTCTTCGCATCAACTTTTGATAGTCCAGATGCTTCAACAATTGCATCAATTAATTCTGTTTTGTTCATACGAAAACTTTAAAATACAGTTATTTGCCACAAAGATACTACTATATTTGTTCATAGCAAGCTTCTCCCCAAAAAAAATGCTTTTTTTAATAAAAAATTAACACAACAGGTTCCTCATTCCCTAAATTTTAAGGACAAAATAAACATTCTCTTAACAGATAGATATTGCCATACGATATGTAACAGAGCTGCTCTAGTCTAAAATTCTATTGGTAACAAAATAAAAAAGGTAATGTCTATAAAAGACATTACCTTTTTGTGACCTCGACAGGATTCAAACCTGTAACCTTCTGAGCCGTAATCAGATG
>CAUQNY010000053.1:0-14372 GCA_963519425.1 uncultured Capnocytophaga sp. | reverse complement strand
AAGGGTCTTCCATATCCACCCAGTAGCCTATTTTCTCAGTAAGGTCATTCCAGATGTCGGTATAGCGCATCACGGCTTCCTTACAAGCCTTGTTGTAGTCCTCTACGCTTATTTTTTTGCCTATATCTTCTTTGGTAATACCGAGTTCTTTCTCTACCCCCAATTCTACGGGCAAGCCGTGGGTATCCCACCCTGCTTTGCGTTTTACTTGAAATCCTTTCTGAGTTTTATAGCGGCAGAAAATATCCTTAATAGAGCGCGCCATCACGTGGTGAATACCAGGTACGCCATTGGCAGATGGCGGTCCTTCAAAAAACACGAACGGAATAGCGCCCTCACGTGAGGTGATACTCTGCTCAAAGATGTTAGCGGCTTTCCAGAAAGCCAATATTTCTTCTGCTATCTTAGTAAGGTCTAAGTGTTTGTACTCGTTGAATTTCATATATTGGTTATTATTAATCGTTAGGTGTGAGCCACACGGGCAGTGACGGTTAGACGTTAGTTTGGCGCAAAAGTAGAAAATAATGAGGAATTTAGCAAATTTAGATTTTAGAAATGAAAAACAACTCATTTTATAAGTAGGTCTCATTTCTTTTCAAGTATTAACTCTACTAATGGTAGGTAAGCTCTTCGGTTATCTTTTGAGAGGGTACACTGACGTCGCGTTAAGTATATTTAGCAACGCATAAAACACTAAAAAAAGCCCTGCTCGCTGAAGCGAGCAGGGCGCAAACAAAACACTTATTGAGGTCTTCTCTTTTAATATCTTTCCTCTTACAGTAAACTAAGCAAATACAAATTTCTTGCCGTCTTCGGCCAAAAAAACATTAGGGAAAGCCTCTTGTGCTTCTGCTTTAAACAGATTGACATCGGCATAGCGGGAAGAGTAGTGCCCTAATATCAGTGCGTCAGCACCTGCATTGCGAGCTGTAAGTCCCGCCTGATAGGCTGTAGAATGCATTGTTTTGGCAGCTAACTCTTCGTTGTTTTTCAAGAAAGTAGATTCGTGATATACCACTCTTGCCCCTTGTATATCGGTAGCTAACCCTTCGAAATAGAGGGTATCACTACAATAGGCATAACTCTGTGGGCGGTGTGGCTCAAAAGTAAGTTCGCTATTGGGCACCACTGTGCCATTCTCTAACATCACTTCTTTGCCATTCTTAATATTCTGGTAGTCGCACACCTGAATTTCTGGGTATTGAGCTATCGCTTCGGTATTTAATCGGCGTTCTCCTTCTTTTTCCTGAAAGAAAAAGCCATTGGTATATACTCGGTGCTGTAAAGGGATTGTACGGATGAGCACTTTGTCGTCTTCGTAGAGCAATTCGGGTTCTTTGCTTGATAGTTCGTGGAAATACAAAGGGAAAGGGGTATAGGCACCACCCAGTTTGAGAATCAGCAGCACTGCCTCTTTGATTCCTTTAGGCCCATAGATATGCATTTCGGCTTCGCGCCCTAAGAGCTGAAAAGTGGAGATAAGACCGAAAAGCCCATAGAAATGGTCGCCGTGGAGGTGAGAGATAAAAATGTGCTTGATGCGAGCGAACTTAGCATTGGCATTGCGCAAAGCTATTTGGGTAGCCTCTCCACAGTCGATGAGGAAGAGGTGTCCGCGCATTTCGAGCAACTGAGCTGAGGGTCGTGCGTTATGACGGGGCGAAGCACTATGGCAGCCTAAAATTGTTATTTCCATAAATCGCGTTGTATTTCGTCCATTTCAATCAGGTCGTAGGCCTCTTGCAAAGTAGGAGCAATGTTCAGGCCTGCAGGAGCTGCCTCAAACCCTATGGCAGTGCTGAGCACCACCATTGATTTCTGGTGCTGCTCAGCATGCTTTTTGGCTAATAGTACCAAGGGTTTAAGGTCTTTTTTTGTCCATTGGTTTCCTGAAAGTTCTACAACGATGTGTTGCGTTGTAAAGTTTTCTTGTTTGTCAAAATCGGCTACCCAAGAGGGAAGCTCGTCTTTTGAAAGTGATATTACAATAACGTCTTCCATTTAAGAATATTAGTATCCATAAAACAATTACTGAACCTTAATTTTTATTTCGCCTTTGAGCTGTTTGCTATTGGCCTTGAGTGTAATCTCTCCAGCCTTGTCGGCAGCTTGCACAATGGCTACGAGCTTCCCTCCGAAGAGGTGCATTTTGGGCAGGTGGAAAACATCGGTACAAGTAGCATCGCCATTGGCTGCGGCGCGATAGGTTCCTGCTCCTTTTACACTGAAGTTTACAAGCTCATTTACATTGGGGCACAGTTTGCCATTCTTGTCCACTACTTCTACCGTAACGAAAGCTAAATCTTTGCCGTCGGCTTGTATGGTAGTACGGTCGGCTGTTAGGCGCAAAGCATAAGGTTTTCCGGCTGTAGTGATTTCTTTTTCGGCTACGGCTTTTCCTTGTGCATCGTAGGCAACTACCTTAACCGTACCAGCCTCATAGCGCGTATTCATCCACATTAGTCGGTAGCGTTTCTGGCGTTGCAAGTCGGAAGGATTACCATCTTTTTCTTCCTCTTCTAAGCTAATAGAAAGGTCTTTGGTCTGTTTCCCTTGACTTTTTCCATTGATAAAAAGCTCAGCAGTAGGATAGTTAGTATAAACAAAGACAGGAGTGATTTCTCCTTCGCGCCCTTCCCAATTCCAATGGGGTAGGATATGAAGCGTTTCGGCTTGTTTGTTCCAATGTGAGCGATAGAGGTAGAAGCGGTCTTTGGGGAGTCCTGCCAAATCAACAGCTCCAAAGTAGGAAGCGTGTGAAGGCCACTCTACATAGTAAGGAGTAGGTTCGCCGAGATAGTCGAATCCTGTCCAAATGAACTCTCCGATGGTATAAGGGAGGTCTTCTTGGTGAATCCAATCGTCTTCTGGAAGATTTGACCAACCGCAGTGTTCTACATCGTAGGAAGAAGACTGCATATCGGGATATTTAGCCATTGATTTTCGTTCTACCGGAAACTTATAGACGCCACGAGAGCTAACTGTAGAGGCTGTTTCGCTTCCTAAAATAATCTGTTGGGGCAACTTGCGATAGGCTTCGCGGTACTTAAAAGGGCGATAGTTAAAGCCCGCTATTTCCATAGTGGCAGCCATATTGTTGCGGAGGACATCGTGAGGGCGATCCATTCCGTTGCTGACAGGGCGAGTCGCATCGTATTTCTTAATGACGTCTTGCAGATAGCGGGCTACCTGAGAGCCTTTTTCTACACTTTGCTCTTCGACTTCATTCCCTATGAACCACATCAGGACGCTAGGGTTGTTGCGGTAATGTTTCACAAGATTAGCAAGGTCTTTCTCTGCCCAATCTTTGAAATACAAGTGATAGCCATTTTCGACCTTAGGAATAGCCCACTCGTCAAAGCTTTCTACGGCAAGGAGCATTCCCATTTCGTCGGCAGCACGCACGTATTCGGGGGCAGGCATATTGTGCGAAGTGCGGATAGCATTCACCCCCATATCCTGCAAGATGCGTATTTGTCGGCGGATGGCAGCATCGTTCACGGCACCGCCTAAAGGGCCTAAATCGTGGTGCATACAAGCACCTTGCAATTTGATTTTACGACCGTTGAGATAGAGGCCATCATTGGGTTTAAGTTCAATGGAACGAATACCAAAGGTAGTGGTAACCTCATCTTTTAAAGTACCATTGTCGTAGAGCTTTGTAACAGCCTTGTAGAGATTGGGCTGCTGAATGTCCCACAACACAGGGTTATTGACATAGAGGGACTGAGAAAGGGTATTCTGGGTAGTGTACTGAGTAGCTTTTGTAGTACTGGCAGCTACCTTTTGTCCTTTCACATCGAAGATGGTTGTTTCTACTGAAATGTCAGTAGCTTTTTCTGCAACAAACTCGGTATTCACCACTACCTGAGCGAAGTTCTTTTCTATAGCAGGGGTGGTAACCTGTACGCCCCAAATAGGGATATGGGTCTTGTTTTTAGTGATAATATGCACATTACGGTACAAGCCAGCGCCTGGGTACCAACGCGACATCTGGGTGAGGTTGTTCAAACGCACTGCCAAAGTATTGTTATTGGCCTTTACGTAGGGGGTAATATCCAAGAAGAAAGTGTTGTAGCCATTGTGCCACTCGCCTGCTTTTTGTCCGTTTACATAGACTTCGGGGTTGCTCATTGCCCCGTCGAACTGTATAAACACCTGCTTATCGGCAGAGAGTTCGGGCACACTGAACTGCGTGCGGTACCAGCCCACGCCTACAAAGGGTAGTCCGCCAGTACGGCCTGTATGCTCGATAGCCGCTTTTTGTCCGTCTTGCTTAATAGCTGTGCGGTGAATGTCGTTCTCCATATCGAAAGGGCCATAAATTGCCCAATCGTGGGGTACGGTTACGCTTTGCCACTTAGCATCGTTGTAGTTTGCCTGAGAAAAAGTCTCCTTATCCTCACGGGTAAATTTCCATCCCTTTTTGAGGGTTTGCTGTTGCGCCCAGCCCGGAGTAGTAAGGGCAAGTGCTAAGAGAAGGTTGATTTTATTCATTTGTTCACTTTAGTTTACGAT
The DNA here is from genome assembly GCA_963519425.1 of uncultured Capnocytophaga sp. Taxonomy (GTDB): domain Bacteria; phylum Bacteroidota; class Bacteroidia; order Flavobacteriales; family Flavobacteriaceae; genus Capnocytophaga. Next base: position 9,854 of record CAUQNY010000053.1, on the reverse strand, counting down.
GGTTTAGTATATTGTCTTGATTTTTTTATCATTCGTCTTTTAGTTCCCAGTTTTCTTCTACTTCCCAGTTGGCACGGAGCTCTATGAGAGCGGGGAAGTACCATACCCGTTCGGGCTGCAACTGCTGTAGGAAATTGCCGGTATCCCACTGCCGGTTTGCATTGCGGTCTTCGATAAGACGCAAACGGTACTTGTTGGGGACAACATTCTCGAACAAGTATTCGGCAAGGGGCTTTTCTATGTATTGTCCTTGCATTACCTCGGTAGCTTTCTCGTTGGTGAGCTGTAGCAACACGGGGTAGGTAAGTTGGGTTTCGTCGGTTTTTAAGTGCACTTTAAAGATGGCTAAATCTTCCTGCTTTTTAGTGCGAAAGTTCAGTTTGAGGGTGTCGTTCGTATGACCAAAAAAGTCGGTCATAGCGTGAGGGAGTACTTCTATACGATAGGTTTCGTCGTGCTTCTTTTCGAAATCTAAATAGTATTCCAAACGATGCTCATTTAACTGTGCTTTGAAAGGAAGTGCTTGTGGAATAGAATCCTTTCCTTTAAAGATTTTAATCTTAGAGGAATCGACTTTGATCAAGGGAATATTGCTTTTGAAGCCAAATCGTTTTGTAAGAGGCAAATCGGAAGAGAAAAGAGGTTCGAGCTGCAAGCTATCCTTTTTCATCTCTTTGAGTCGCACTTTAAAAGTATCAATCTTTTGGGCTTTGGCTACAGTGAAGACAATAGAGTCCATTTGCTTAGGAGTGTACCAAAGGTTCAAGGTGTCCTTCTTAGGTTCTTTGGACAATGTAAACTGGAAGTCGTTAGTTACAGGTGAAATAGGCTTAATGGTTACACTCTGAGTACCCCCTTCGAAACCAAAGCTTATGCGGCTGGCCGACATCTGTGTGGGGCGGTGCGCTTTGTAGGGTAGTTTTTCTTTGAAAAGCTTCAGTTTAGGATAGAACCCTTGTGGGTTGCCTTTCAAATCTTTGACTGTAATAGGCTCGTTCAGAAATGCAATCTTGTCGTCTTTGGGATTGAAGAGGTAGTTGGGGGACTTTTCTTTTAGAGCGATGAGCTTGTAAGCACCTTCCTTGAGATAGTCGAAAACGAAGCTCGTCAAGCTGTCTAAGGTATTGGTCACGTAGGTAGGTTGGGTTTTATACACTAAAGAATCGGAGTACTGCTGATTGTAGGGGTAGAGCATTACGGTAACGAAATTGTCGGGGGTTGGTGCTATGGCATCGGCAATATCTCCTTCGTACCAAAGGGAATCGAGGGTGCTACCGGTAGAAAAGACGTATTTAAAGTCGACCAAGGGGTTATTCTCATTATAATCCTGAATGCTATTGCCGAAATTCAACACATAGGTAGTGTTAGGCTTGAGGGTGTCGGCAATATTTATCTCTAACCACTTAGAGGCCGAAGTGGGCGAAATGACTGGAAAAGTCTTCATTGGCGGTGAGATGATAAGCTGTTTTCGCACATCTTTGGTTACCACAAACTCATTAAACTGCAAGCGTATTTTCTTAGCTTTGAAATGGAGACTTCCAGAAGGAGGAATGGCCTGCACCAAGACAGGAGGCGTGGTATCTTTGGGGCCTCCTGTGGGAGCCCCACGACGGGCGCATTGCCACAAGAGCAAGCTGAGCACCACTAACGCAAGAGATGTAAATAATTTGTGTTTCATAGGGCAAAGGTAAGGATAATTTTTCAATTAGCAAATTAGGTCTCGAGCGATGAGCTTGTGCATTCCTATGCGCTGAGCAACCGCATCGCCTTGGCGCCCGTGCTCCTTGACACCTAACAACGCGGTCTGTAATGCTGTATAGCCCTGAGCGTACAAGCCTGTGAGCATTCCTGTAAGTACATCGCCACTTCCTGCGGTAGCCATTCCTGCATTGCCCGTAAAATTAAACCAATAGTGTTGCCCCTCGGTAATAGCTGTGTAAGCACCTTTGATGAGAAGCACTACCTGATGTTTGGCTGCAAAAGCCTTCGCTTTGTCCAACTTTTCAAAATCGTCTTTCCAAGTACCTATAAGCCGTTGTAACTCTTTGGGGTGAGGGGTGAGAATTGCTCCTTTGGGCAAGAGAGAATGTTTTTCGGGGTGCTGCGAAAGTATGTTCAGCGCATCGGCATCTATGACGAAAGGGGTATGGGGGTAGCGCTCAAAGAGTGCAAAGAGCGCCTCGGCAGTTTCGGGGTGTGTCCCCCAGCCTATGCCTACCCCTATGGCAGAAGGTGAAAAAGGAATCTCGGTAGTCTTGAAATATTTTTTCTCTTCGGAAGTAATCGCCATAGCTTCGGGGACAGCCGTCTGTAGCACAGTGTAACCACACTGTGGAATGGCTACCGTAAGAAGTCCTGCCCCTGCACGCAACACGGCGGTGGCACTGAGCACTACTGCGCCTATCTTGCCATAACTTCCGCCTACCAAAAGAGCGTGGCCATAACTCCCTTTATGAGAGAACTTAGCGCGTTCTTTTCGGCATATTTTTGCATCGACTGCTGCTTGTGGGAAGGCGTTGGCAAAGACTTGGCTGCATTGGGTTTCTATCCCGATGTCTAACACTTCCCAATCGGGAATGTATTGCCCCGTAGTGGGGAGCAAAAAAGGCAGTTTAGGATTTTGGAAAGTGAGTACTTTTTTAGGGTGCACCCAAAGGGCATCGCCTATGCTAATCGCATCGGCAGGGAGCCCTGAGGGCATATCGACACTTAGCACCTCGCTGCAAGAGGCATTGAGTCTGGCGAAGAGTTGTTGCAACCATTGAGAGGCTGGGCGATTAAGGCCTATGCCAAAGATAGCGTCTATCACTAGCTCGGAGAGCTGTATGCTATCGGTCTGTTCGGGGTATATTTCTGCCACTGGGTGTCCTTGAGCTTGCAAAAGCTCTTTGTTCTGCTGACAGTCGGGAGAGAGTTGAGGGCTAAAGTGCAAGAGGTAGGTAGTAACGTTCCAACCATCGTTTAGGAGCATTCGCGCCAAAGCGAGCCCGTCGCCTCCATTGTTGCCTGTGCCGGCCAGCACTGTAATGTGTTTTTCGCGCTGGCAGTGCGCTTTCATCCATTGGAAGAGTTTTTCGGCAGCTCGTTCCATCAGCTGCCAAGAGGTGATGCCCTGCGCTTGCATAGCGAGGCGTTCGGCTTCTTTTATCTGTTGTGAGTTTAAAACAATCATACTGCTGTGGCTCTTGGGCGAGAGGCCTATTTGTTGGGTTTATAGCCCGATTGTTTGAAGAGTTCTTCAGGATTCATAGCCAATAGCTTTGTGAGGGGCAACTCCTGATGTTTCTGGGCAAAAGCCTGCACGATGCGCAGCCCTATGAACTTGCCTATTTGGCCAGGGGATTGGTTGTCGAGCTCTAAATAGAACTTTGAAAAAGGGGCTGGGTAGATGAAGCGAGTGAGCAACTTCTTGTCGGTTTGGTAAAGGAGTTGCTTTTCGATGAAATAGCGCCATATTTCGGGTTCGTTGGCTTCTGCCCATTCGTACTTTTGCGAGTCGTAATGCAAGAGGTCGGCCATTGATTTTTTGGGCAGCAGTTGGCTTTCCAAATAGAGTTTTTTTCCTTCGTAAATCATATTGTCCAAGAAGGTGAGATAGACTCCGCCACGAGGCACGAGCTTATCGGCAAAGGCATCGGCTACATCTACTATGAGGAACTGCTTGTCTAATTCGGCAGCAATGTAGGCGTCCATTTCCTGATAGAACTTGTGTTTTGCTCCAAGATAGTTGTCGGTACCGATAAGTAGTAGGCTATCGGCATAAATGATGCGGGACTCGTAGTCGACCCTGCTGATGAGGGTTATCACCTTGGGGGGTGAGAACTTAGGGAAGTAGTACTTTATATGCTGGAAGAGACTTTTGAGCTGTTTTTTTTCTTCAGAAAAGTTGCCTACGTTCTTTTCAATTTCGTTGTAAAGGTCGGCATAGTACAAGTCTACTGAGGGCTCTTCGGGGAAGATACGGCCATTGCGGATGTCAATCCACTCGGCATCGCTGATAGAAGAGGTGAAGAAGTAGGGGTACTGGTTGCGAAGTGCTGCGAGTTTTGCATCGGGCACCTTGACGAATAGGGAGTCGAGGCGTACTGTTTGGAAAGGCATTGGGATAGCGGCAATTTCTTTTTCTTTGGGGTCGGTACAGGCAACGACCGCCAAAAGAGCTATCATAATGAATAGTTTGTTTGTCATTGTACAATTATTTGTAAAAAATAAGCCACCTTTTTGTTGGGTGGCGCGTTGGGATATTGCAGTTAAAGGGGTTTTCTTGGGGGCAAAGGTAGCTATTCTTTTTTTAATTGCCAAAAGAAGCGACTTGTTTTTTAGGTGAAATGAGCGAAACTGGAGAAAGCAAGTAGTATCCCTTTTTAGACAAAAAACTATCCATTCAGACTGGCTTGAGGCAAACAGTTGTTTTTTCTGTTTTTAGACCATTGGGCAGAAAGTTGGTTTTTGAAGAAAAGTAGGCTTGGCCTTCACTACGTCTACACTTCGTCTTCACTTCGTCTCCACTATCCCTACAGGGTAGCTCTAAGAAGCCTGCAATAGTTTTTCTTTCTATTAAGTATTGGTTTTGGAATAGACATTGACTTTCTTGTTTTTGCTTTCTAATTTGGTGCGTTTGACCTAAATTGGCGGAGAGGAAATTTGCTAAATTGGCAATTATTTTTTACCTTTGCCGCGTAAACTTAATTTTTATTTTAACTAAAAAGGAGAAGAGATGAAAAGATTACTTTTGCTATCTACGCTTCTTTTGCTGGCTGTAGCGTGCAACAAAACTACCAGCGAGAATGAAGAAGATACTGTAACAATGTCTTACCGCAGCAAATCGGAAAAGATAGACTTTAAAGTAGCCCGCAATGAATATTTTGTAACAGGGCCTGCTGAGGTGCTACGAAAAGTACAAGAAGCAGAAAACAAAGAACGCGAAAACGGCTATCGCTACCTGACTGCGACTTCAGGCGTTATTCAGGAGAAAGTCCTCATAGGCACCTTTAACCTCCGGTTGCGCGAGATAAAACGCCTCTACCCTAACCTAGAACACGTGGAACCTGTGCTGCTAAGCACCGATGGCACCCGCCATTTGCTACAAGGGGGTGTTCTGGTAAAAGTACTAGCAGGTACTGACCCTGCTAAATTGGGTGAAGTAACCCGTAGGTTTAACAAGGTAGAAAAGGTTGCAGGAGAAGAGAATATCTACCTACTGACCTCTGGTATGAATACACAACAGATTTTCGAGGCCATAACCACCTTGTCGAGATTAAAAGACGTAGTATGGGCTGAGCCAAATTTCACGAAGCTGACCAACCACTTTATCAATCCTCTGCCCGGCACACAAAGCAATACGACCCCTTAGAACCTTGTTTTAGTTTTGAAAACATTGTCAGTAGAAAAGAATCAGATTAGAAAATGGACAGAATAGCAAGTTTTTGTATAGACCACCTTCAATTAGAACGTGGTATCTACGTATCTAGGAAAGATTACGTAGGGAAAGAGGTGCTGACCTCTTTTGACATTCGTATGAAATTACCTTATAGAGAGCCTGTACTAGGCAGCCCTGAAATTCATACTATCGAACATTTGGCCGCTACGTGGCTTCGGAATAACCCTGAGTGGAAAGAGAAAATTATCTACTGGGGGCCTATGGGGTGTATGACGGGCAACTACCTTATCTTGGCTGGCGATTATTCCTCTAAGGATATTGCCCCCCTGATAACAGCGCTATTTGAGTACATTGCTAACTTTGAGGGAGAAATCCCTGGTGCTTCGGCATTGGAGTGTGGCAATTTCTACAACAACAACCTGCCAATGGCTAAATATGAAGCGAAGAAGTACTTGGAGGAAACGCTATATAAACTGACCGATAAGAATTTGAATTACCCTCAAGCAAATTAACCCTTTTAGATTAGTAGAAAACGAACATATTAATCATTCAAAAAAATGATCATTGAGAAGAAGAACGTATTGGAGGCCTTGCGCAAAATCACTACTCCTGGTGAAGGAAAGAATATGGTGGAGAGTGGGGCTATTCAAAACATTGTTGTTTTTGGCGATGAAGTGGTTGTAGATGTAGTTATAGGCAACCCAAGTATGCAGGCCAAAAAGCGCACTGAAGTGGAAATTATGAAAGCTATCCACGGTGAAGTGCACGAGAAAGCAAAAGTAGTAGTAAATGTAAAGGTGGTAGCTCCTGAAACTCCTGAGATAAAAGGAAAGCCTATCCCCGGCATCCACAATATTATAGCAGTAGCCTCTGGCAAAGGAGGCGTAGGCAAAAGTACTGTTACCGCAAACTTGGCGACCTCGCTTGCCCAAATGGGCTTTCGCGTAGGGGTGCTTGACGCTGATGTATATGGGCCATCGATTCCTATGATGTTTGATGTGGCTGGAGTGCAGCCACAATCGGTACAAGTAGATGGAAAATCGTACATTCAGCCGGTAGAAAACTATGGAGTAAAGATTCTTTCGATAGGCTTCTTCACCAATGCCAACCAAGCCGTCATCTGGCGAGGCCCTATGGCTGCGAAGGCATTGAATCAGCTTATTTTTGAATCGTATTGGGGAGAATTAGACTTTTTGCTAATAGACTTTCCGCCAGGAACGGGCGACATTCACCTAAGTATGATGCAAGCATTGCCCATCACAGGGGCTGTGGTAGTGAGCACCCCACAAAAGATAGCTCTGGCAGATGCCCGCAGAGGGGTGGCGATGTTCCAACAAGAGAATATCAACGTGCCTGTACTGGGTATCGTAGAGAATATGGCTTACTTCACTCCTGAAGAGCTACCGAACCACAAATATTACCTATTTGGCAAAGAAGGGGCTAAACACTTGGCTGCAGATTTGCACGTTCCTTTCTTAGGAGAGGTGCCACTGGTACAAAGCATCTGCGAGTCGGGCGACACAGGAAGACCTATTGCCTTGCAAGAAGGCAGCCCACAGGCTATTGCGTTCCAAACTTTGGCTCAAGAGGTAGTGAAAAACGTGGTGGCGCGGAACGAAAACTTGCCTCCTTCTGAAGCTATCAGAATTACCAATACCGCGGGATGCAGCGCGAAATAACTGTTAAAAAGGAATCTAATTTTATGAACTCAGAATCACTAAGAAAAGAAGTTGTCAGAGCATTGGACGAGATACGTCCGTTTCTGCAAAACGACGGTGGCGACCTTACTTTGATAGATATTATAGACGACAAGATAGTACACGTGCGCTTGGAAGGCACGTGCACTACTTGTGCTATCAACCAGCTGACGCTGAAAAGTGGCGTAGAGATGACTATCAAGAAGTACGCCCCACAAATAGAACAAGTCATCAGTGTTTAAGCACTGTACACACGGAAATCAGACAAAGAAAATGGCAGGAAACAAGGAATCAAGAAAAGAATATTGGAAGCGCAAACTGCTGAGCAAGTACCGCTTGGTGGTAATGGACGACAGCACTTTTGAAGAGAAGGGCTCTTTTCGGCTGAGCAGGATGAACATATTCGTCTTTGGGTCGATTTTTTCATTCATCATCATAGCACTCACAACAGTTCTAATCATTTATTCTCCCCTGCGGCAATACATTTTGGGGTATACGGCGGTGGAAAACCAACGCGAGACTGTAAATTTGCTTTTCAAAGTAGACTCGTTGGAACACGCAATGCAAAACAACGACAAGTATTTGGCCTCGCTAAAAAAGACTCTCGCAGGAAAAGTGAAACCCCAAGATGACAAAACAGCTCCCAGCTTTGACATCAACAACCCACAAGACGACCCCAAGGCTTATAGAGTAACCCCTACCCGCAGCGACTCTCTTTTGCGACGTGAAGTAGATGCAGCAGAACGAAGAAGAGACAGTGTAAAATAACCCTAACCCCTACAGAAAAGATGACAAAACTAAGTGTAAACATCAATAAAATAGCTACCCTACGCAATGCACGTGGGGGGAATATGCCTAACCTACTACAAGTAGCGAAAGACGCACAACAGTTTGGCGCACAAGGCATCACTATCCACCCACGACCTGACGAGCGACACATTCGCTACCAAGATGCTTTTGACCTACTACAAGTAGTTCGCACTGAATACAATATAGAAGGGAACCCTATAGACAAATTCATAGACTTGGTGCTAGAAGTAAAACCTACCCAAGTAACCCTTGTGCCAGATGCCGAGGATGCTATCACCTCTAACGCCGGTTGGGATACTGTGAAGCACAAGGGTTTCCTAACTGAAGTAGTAAGTGAGTTCAAGCGCAATGGCATTCGGACTTCGCTATTTGTAGACCCTGTAGAAGCGATGGTAAGTGCAGCAGCTGCCACAGGTACCGACCGCGTGGAACTCTACACAGAAGGCTATGCAAGCGAGTATGCACGAGGCAACAAAGCGGGCATTGCCCCTTATATAGCAGCTGCCCGTGAAGCTGAAAAAGTAGGCTTAGGCCTCAATGCGGGACACGATTTGAGTTTGGACAACGTACAATATTTCAAACAAAACATTCCGAACCTATTGGAAGTTTCGATTGGCCACGCCTTAATCTGCGAAGCCTTGTACTTAGGTTTGGAGAACGTAATACAACTATACTTAAACAAATTAGCCGATTAGCCGACAGGCGCAATTTGCCACTTCTTTTAACTCTGTTTAATTTTGTGCATTTGACCGATTTGCCGACAAGCTGATTGGATGATTAGCGTAGCCAATAATCATAAATTAAATATCAACAAAATGAAAACACACCAAACTTTAGGGGAGTTCATCATTCAAAACCAGAAGGACTTCCAACACTCTACTGGGGAGTTTTCTCGCCTATTAAGTGCCATTAAGTTGGCCTCGAAATTGGTAAACCGCGAAGTGAACAAAGCGGGGTTAGTAGAGGATATTCTGGGCGATATGAGGCAAGAGAATATCCAAGGTGAAGTGCAGAAGAAATTGGACGTCTTTGCCAATGACCTCTTTATACGAGCATTGACCCAACGGGATGTGGTTTGCGGCATAGCCTCGGAAGAGAATGAGTTTTTCATTCCCGTTACAGCCTCGGAAAACAGTCCTAACAGCAAGTATGTAGTGCTGATAGACCCTTTGGACGGCTCAAGCAATGCGGATGTGAATGTAACAGTAGGGACTATCTTCTCCATCTACAAGCGAGTAACGCCCGTAGGGACTCCGGTACAATTAGAAGACTTTTTGCAACCCGGCCACCGACAAGTGGCTGCAGGCTACGTGGTTTACGGGCTTTCTACAATGTTAGTCTACACGACAGGCCACGGTGTAAATGGTTTTACTCTTGACCCCTCAATAGGCACTTACTACCTCTCTCACCCTAATATGCAGTACCCTAAAGATGGACATATTTACTCCATCAATGAAGGGAACTACGTGCATTTTCCACAAGGTGTGAAAGACTACCTAAAATACTGCCAAACTCTAGAAGACGACCGCCCCTACACCTCGCGCTACATAGGTTCGCTGGTATCGGACTTCCACCGCAATATGCTAAAAGGAGGCATCTACCTCTACCCGCAAGGTACCCGCACCCCTAGAGGGAAACTGAGACTATTGTACGAGTGCAACCCAATGGCATTCCTGACCGAACAAGCAGGAGGAAAAGCATCGGATGGCTACACTCGCATTATGGATATACAGCCCACTAAGCTCCATCAGCGTGTTCCTTTCTTCTGTGGTTCGGAAAATATGGTGAAAAAGTTGGAAGAATTTATGGACAAGCACCCTAATGACAGACTTGATTACTAATTAGTTATAAAAAAGATAGCAAAAAACCTGCAAAATAATTGCTAAATATTTTGCAGGTTTCAAAAAAAGTACTACTTTTGCACCCGTAAAAATGAAACAACTGGTACCTTAGCTCAGTTGGTAGAG
>CAUQNY010000052.1:0-14825 GCA_963519425.1 uncultured Capnocytophaga sp. | reverse complement strand
CTTAGACATACCGCTGCAGCACATCTCCGACCCTATTTTGGCGAGTATGAAGCGTGGCACTACCCAAGAGAAAACCACTAAGCTGCTGAAAAAGTTCCGCGAGGCGATGCCCGAAATGGCCATACGCACCACCCTCATAGTGGGTTACCCAGGCGAAACCCAATCCGACTTCGAAGCGCTAAAATCTTTTGTGAAAGAAATGCGTTTTGACCGCTTAGGTTGTTTCACCTACAGCCACGAAGAGAATACCACTGCCTACGAGCTTGAAGACGATGTCCCCGAAGAGGTAAAACTCGCTCGTGCCAACGAGATAATGGAGATACAGTCGCAAATATCGTGGGAGCTCAACCAAGAAAAGATAGGCAAAACTTTCCGCTGCCTCATTGACCGCAAAGAGGGCAACTATTTTGTAGGACGCACCGAGTACGACTCTCCCGATGTAGACAATGAGGTACTCATCGATGCCAAAAAGCACTACGTAAAAACAGGCGATTTTGTAGAAGTAAAAATCATCGATGCCACCGATTACGACCTCTACGGAGAGCCATGTTAATTCATCAATCAACAAACTGACGAATTAGCCATCACCTAATTGTCAAACTATACTTACCTTTGCGCTTATGAAAAAATATCTAATCGCCTGTTTAGGCAACATTGGCAGCGAATATGCCAATACCCGTCACAACATAGGCTTTATGGTCGCCGACACCTTAGCCCAAGCCCACAATGCCCCTTTCAGCACTCAGAAACTTGGAGACCTTGCCGAAATCAAGGTCAAAGGGCGCACTTTCCTCCTCTTGAAACCCTCTACCTATATGAACCTCAGTGGAAAAGCAGTACGCTATTGGTTGGAAAAAGAAAACATCCCCTTAGAAAACCTCTTAGTCATTACCGACGACCTAAATCTCCCTTTCGGAACCTTACGCCTAAAAGGGAAAGGAAGCGACGGCGGCCATAACGGACTCAAAGATATCCAAGCACAACTTAACTCACAGCAATATGCCCGCTTGCGCTTTGGTATCAGCAGCAATTTTGAGTCAGGTAGGCAGATAGACTATGTCCTCGGCCAATGGACACCCGAAGAACAAAAACTCCTACCCGAACGCCTCCAAAAATGCGCCGAAGCAGTCCTCTCTTTCGGCTTAGCAGGCCTTAACATCACAATGAATACATTTAATAACAAATAGTCGCCTTCAAGCGACTAAAAACCTAATAACTAAACTATGTACACCCACCACATTCTCCTCGTCCTGCACCTACTTGCAGCCACCATTTGGGTAGGCGGCCATTTGGTGCTCGCCATAGGCTTCTTGCCAAAGGCACTCAAACACACCGATTTTAGCTACATCGCTAAATTTGAAAAAACCTACGAGCCTATTGGGATGCCCTCATTGTTCATCCTTGTCATCACAGGTATCTGGTTAGCATACGACTATGGGGCAACTTTCAGCACTTGGCTACACTTCAGCACCCCCATAGAAAAAGTAGTCTCCTTAAAACTCTCTTTCCTCCTTACCTCTATCTGCTTTGCCATTTCTGCACAGACAAGAGTCCTGCCCCAACTGCGAAAAGGCAACCTTAAAAAACTGCCCGAAATGGCCTTCCACATCATCTGTGTAACCCTCTTAGGGGTACTAATGGTCATCTTCGGAAGCCTTGTAAGAATCGGCGGACTCTAAAAACTCTCATCTTAAAGATACTCTTATGAAAAAATTAATATTATTAGCAACGCTTCTGTGCCTATCACCCCTCAGCTGGGGGCAGAAAAAAAACATCAAAGTAGCCTGCGTAGGCAACAGCATTACCTACGGGCTTGGCCTCGAAAATCGCGAACAAAACGCCTATCCAGCTGTTTTACAAAAAGCCTTAGGCAAAAACTACACCGTAGAAAACTTCGGAAAGTCTGGAGCTACTCTCCTCAGCAAAGGACATCGCCCCTACATACAACAACCTGAATACCAGCAAGCAATAGCCTTCGCTGCCGACATTGTCGTCATTCATTTAGGAATCAATGACACCGACCCTCGCAACTGGCCTAACTACCGCGACGATTTTGTAGCCGATTATCTAAGGCTCATCGCTGCTTTCCGCAATGCCAATCCTCAAACACGTGTCCTCATCGCCCTAATGACTCCCATAGGACACCAGCATTCACGCTTTGAGTCTGGCACCCGCGATTGGCATGCCGAAATACAACAAGCCATCCAAAAAGTAGCCCGCGAAGCAAACGCACAACTCATCGACTTCTATACACCCCTACACCCCTACCCCCAATTCCTACCCGATGCCGTACACCCAAATGCCGAAGGAGCAGCTATTTTGGCAAAAGTAGTCTATAGTGCTATCACAGGTAATTACGGAGGACTCCAAATATCCCCCATCTATACCGACAATATGGTACTACAGCACGGCATCCCACTCAGCATCTCAGGAATTGCCAATACAGGTACCAAAATACAACTGAAAATAGGCCACCAGCAGCGTGAAGCCATAGCCGACCTCAACGGCCGTTGGAAAGTCCTTTTAGACCCTCTAAAAGCCAAAGAAACCTATACCCTTAGCATCATAGCAGGAAAAGAAAAACTATTTTTCAAAAACATCATTGCCGGCGAAGTATGGCTTTGCTCAGGACAATCTAATATGGAGTTTATGCTCCGCGAAGCATCTACTGCCCATACCGACCTCCCAGAGGCCAACTTCCCCAACATCCGCTTTTTCGACCTCAAAGCCCACTCTCGTGCCGACGCCGTACAGTGGAGCCCTCAAGCGCTCAACGCCATCAACCACCTCCAATACTTCCTCCCCACACAATGGCAGCCTTGCACTCCAAACACCGCTGCCGATTTCTCAGCCATAGCCTACTACTTCGCTCAAACACTACAAAAAAACTTAGATGTCCCCATCGGGCTCATCTGTAATGCTGTAGGAGGCTCGCCCACCGAAGCTTGGATTGACCGCAACACCTTGGAAAACGACTTCCCTCGTATTCTAAACGATTGGCAAAACAACGACTTCGTAATGGACTGGGTGCGCCAGCGTGCCAGCGAAAACACACAACAAGCTACCGAGAAAAACCAACGGCACCCCTACCAACCCGCCTACCTCTTTGAAACAGGAATCGCTCGTCTAACAGACTTCCCCATAAAAGGAGTCATCTGGTATCAAGGAGAATCTAATGCTCACAACAAAGATGCCCACGCACAACTCTTCAAACTCTTAGTAAAAAGTTGGCGCAATGCTTGGCAAAACCCTAAAATGCCCTTCTACTACGTACAGCTATCTAGCATCCAACGTCCCTCTTGGGGGTGGTTCCGCGATAGCCAGCGACGCCTACTGAACGAAATACCCTACAGCGGAATGGCCGTAGCCTACGATCAAGGCCACCCCACCGATGTACACCCCAAAAACAAACGCCCCATAGGCCAACGCTTAGCCTATTGGGCACTGAACAAAACCTATGGAAAACAAAACATTACCCCCTCTGGCCCCCTATTCAAATCCGTGCGATATGCCGAAGGAGCAGCCTTCATCTCTTTTGATTATGGCAAGAAAATGCACCCCGCCGACGGGAAGACCCTTCGCGGTTTTGAACTCTCCAGCGGAAACGGACTCTTCTATCCCGCTACTGCCGAAGTAGTAGGCAATGAACTAAAAGTCCATTCTCCCGAAGTAACTTTCCCTCGAGAAGTGCGTTACGCATTTGCCCCCTCCACCGATGCCAACCTCGTAAACGATGCTAACCTTCCAGCCCCCACTTTCACTACTGAAAGATAATCGGAAAATAAACGAAGAAAGGTAGAGAAAAACAAAAGCGTACGCTTGCCAATCAGAAAAGATTTCATATCTTTGTGCCAACTTTTTTAATACTGAAGGACTATGAATAACGAACAATTTGAACAAATGAAGAATGCCGAAGGCTTCATCGCAGCCCTCGACCAAAGCGGAGGAAGTACCCCAAAAGCACTGAACCTCTACGGAATCGCTACTGACCAATACCACAGCGAAGAAGAGATGTTCAGTCTAATCCACCAGATGCGCACACGCATCATCAAGAGCCCTGCTTTTGAAAGCAATCGCATCATTGGGGCAATCCTCTTTGAACAAACGATGGACAGGCAAATAGACGGCAAATACACTGCCGATTATCTTTGGGAAGAAAAACACATCGTTCCCTTTTTAAAGGTAGACAAAGGCCTTTTAGACCTTGACAACGACGGTGTACAACTAATGAAACCCATTGATGGCCTCCCCGACCTGCTATTGCGCGCCAAACAGCGCAATATCTTTGGCACCAAAATGCGCTCTGTCATAAAAAAGGCATCGCCCAAAGGGATTGCCGAAGTTGTGGCACAGCAATTTCAAGTAGCTAAAACCATCATCGCTGCAGGATTAGTGCCCATCATAGAGCCAGAGGTAGACATTACCATCCCAGACAAGTCTCGTGCTGAGGCCATACTATGCGATGAGCTACGCCGTCGCCTTGATATGCTCCCCGACACAGCAAACGTAATGCTCAAACTCAGCTTGCCCACTATTGACAATCTGTACAAAGAGTTCACCAAGCACCCTCGTGTAGTGCGTGTAGTAGCTCTTTCAGGAGGTTATTCTCGCAACAAAGCTAATGAGCTACTCGCTCGTAACCGAAAAGTGATTGCTAGCTTCTCAAGAGCCCTCACACAAGGGCTTTCAGCCCAGCAAACCGATGCTGAATTCAACGACACTTTACAACAGACTGTTCAAGGAATCTACGAAGCATCTGTTAAATAAAAAAGGGGCTGCCCAAAATGGGCAGCCCCTTTTTTTATTAGTATCTACTTCAAGTATTGCGGTTCAAAGTAGGCAATATCTTCAAACTCATTTCTCTTAAACTTACTGATAGCAAAGGGCAACATCTCTGCAGCACGAGGATAAGCCCCCTCTATGAATATCGCATTAGGGTGAGTGCAGATAGCTGCAAACTTCGCACTGCCATCGCCTAAAAAAGTTACTTCCCCTTTATCCAAATACTCCTTATAACTATTAGCTTCTAAGATCTTTGCCTCGGTAGGTGCTACAAAGGCAGCTTTCGCATTAAAGACCGCACTGTACACCTCCATTCGGCGTGCGTCCAACATTGGGATAATGCAAGAAGCAGGCATTGCTTGTGCGGCTAAAATCTGCAAGGTAGGAATAGCAATAAGAGGTTTCTCTAATGAAAAACAAAGTCCTTTGGCCGTAGCTACTCCTATGCGCAAGCCTGTGTAAGAGCCTGCTCCCGCACTTACCGAAATGGCATCTAAACTTTTTAGAGAGAGCCCCGCACTCCTCATCACTTCTTCAATGAAGAGATGCAAATTCTCAGAATGCGTAAAACGACCTGCATTCTCTGCCTTTTCGGCAATGAGTTGCTCCCCCTCTGATAGGGCTACCGAACAGTTTATTCCTGAAGTTTCAAGATGAAGTATTCTCATAATCTATTCTTTTTGTCTGTTCCCCTGTACTATAAGTACTATTTCACCTTTGATATTTCTGTCTTTGTAGTAATCTAATAGCTCTTGTAGAGAGCCACGCTGAGTTTCTTCGTGTAGTTTAGTCAGTTCGCGAGAGAGACTTGCAGGGCGATCAGCACCAAAAGTAGCGATGAAGTCAGTGAGGGTTTTCAAGAGTTTATGAGGAGAGACATAGAAAACCATTGTGCGTGTTTCTTGTGCTAAGAACAACAAACGTGTTTGTCGGCCTTTCTTGTCAGGCAAGAACCCCTCAAAAACAAAACGATCGGCAGGAAGGCCACTGTTCACCAAAGCAGGAACAAAAGCTGTAGCTCCAGGTAAACACTCTACGGCAAGCCCTTCGACAATGCAAGCACGTGCCAAAAGAAAGCCAGGGTCGGAAATAGCGGGTGTACCCGCATCGGTAATGAGAGCTATAGTACTTCCGCCTTTGATACGCTCTACCCACGAGGCTACCACCTTATGTTCGTTGAACAGATGGTAGCTTTGCATAGGGGTATGAATATCGTAGTGTTTGAGAAGTTTACTACTAGTGCGTGTATCCTCCGCTAAAATAAGGTCAGCTTCTTTGAGGAGATGCAAAGCACGTAGGGTAATGTCTTCTAGATTCCCAATGGGAGTAGGGATTAAATACAAGCGACTCATTACACTTCAAATCGTTTCAAGACAAGATTTAAGAAGCGTTCTTCGTACTCTTCTTTCCCTTTCCAATTATTGTAGGTAGGTTTCACCTTTTGTTCGATGTAGAGGGCTGCTTCTTGTATAGAAGTAAGCTCGTTGAGGTGTTGCATCACTCGGTTGTACTCGCTTTCACTACCAAAGAAAAGTTTCTGCACAAAAGCCAACTTGTCGTTAAGGCCGATTTGGACATTGCGTCCCAAACGGTCGTTGAGGGAAGGTGCTGGCTTGTGCTCTTCGGTAGCCTCTTTCTTTTCAAAAGTATTACCTCTTACTCTGGCCAAGAACTCTTCTAACGAAGGTGTCTGTTTCAAAATCTGCTGTTCTTGAGTGTATTGCTGTTGCTGTATGAATGATTGTGTAGATTGTATAGGCTGCTGCACCGCCTGAGCTGGCTGTTGGGTAGGCTGTTGTACTGTTTGGGCAGATTGCTGTACAGGGGGTACTGATGTGTAAGGTTGTGCTGGAGGTTCTACTGCAAAATTAACCGCAGCAGGACGCTCTACAGGAGGGGTAGTAGGTCGTTCTATTGACACTGCCCATTCGGGAGCACTAACATTCAACGGAGGTTCTACTACAAAATGAGAGCTCTCTTGTTGAGGTTCTGAAGCAAAAGGATTGTGCTGAGGCGCTGCTACTGTATGAGGTGCTTGCTGTTGAGGCTCCGCAGCTAAGTGTGAAAGCTGCTGCTGAGGTTGTGTAGCAAAAGGGTTGTGTTGAGGCTCTGCCACCGTATGAGGCGCTTCCTGTTGGGGTTCTGCAGCTAAATGAGGAAAATCTTGATGGTTATCAGCTGTAAGGTCTGAAAGTTCTTGCTGAGGTTGCTCTGCAAGAGGCGCTTCGGTATGGGTAGTGACAGGCTCAGAAGGGTAATCTAAAGGCTGCTCTTCTACAACCGGAGGAGTTGTTTGCGTAGAAGGAGTTGCCCAATCAATATTTTCTAACCAGCTAGGTGTGTCTTGTACTGTAGTAGTAGCTGCTGCAGGAGCTTCGGATACTGGTGTACGAACAACTTCTTCAGCTACTACAGAGTGAGGGTGTTCTGCTACTGCTTCGGTGTGAATAGGTTGTTTTTCAAGTTCTTCAGCGTGAGAATGTTCTACCACTTCGGGGGTGTGAGGTTTTTCTTCCTCTACCACAGGAGCTGCTTCGGCAACGGTGGTGTGAATAGCTTCTTCAGACACTATTGTGTGAACAGGCTCCTCTGCCATTGGTTTCTGAATAGGTTCTTCGGCTACTGCTGTATGAGTCTGTTTTTCGGCAAGTGGGGCTTGTTCGGCTACCTCAGTGTGTTCTGGTGCTGAAGTAGCACTATTAGCTGTTTCCTCCTTAACAATAGGCTTAGGCTCCATTGCCATAAAGGCTTGAGCAGTCTCTGCAACAGACTTTGGAAGAACATCAAGGTCAAAGAGGTTTTCTTCCTGATGCTCATCAATGAATGTAGCAACTTTTGCAGAGGTGCGCAAGATGCGGTCTTGAGAAGCATCTAAGTTCTGATAGTATTTTTCCACAAAGCTCAGAATTGTGATTTTATCGGTGAGCTGGTGGGCTTGTTTTCGGAGTTCGGTGAGGTTTAGTTGGCCTTGATTTACTATGATTTCAGTAGCAAGTGCCACCAAATCGTATTCTAATGCTTCTTTCATTGTATGCTGTTTAAGGAGTTGCAAAGGTAGGGAATAATTTGCAATTTTCCAAATTAGAAAATGAGGTGAATTGCGAACTATCCTCCATTTCCGACCATTAGGATTTCGTGGTCTTGGAGGAGCGGTTCATTTCTGAAACGCAGCAATATTTGTGCCACAGCTATTGTGTCTTTTTCGCAATAGGTAGCTATGCGGTCAAGGTCTTTTTCCTCGTAAAACACGCGTGCCACTTCGCTACCGTCGATGTCGTCTTTGGGCGAGGGTATCCCTAAAATATGTGCAAGCAATTTCAGGGAAGTATAGTGTTTGTAATCGCCAAACTTCCAGAGTTCGAGGGTATCTAAATGCGGTACCTCCCAAGGCTTTTTGCCAAAGAGTTGGAGTTTGGGGGGGATAGGGAGGCCATTGATAATCATTCGGCGAGAGAGATAGGGAAAATCGAATTCTTTTCCGTTATGGGCACAGAAAAGGTGCTGCGGATGCGAGAAATGCTCGTTCACAAGAAGTGAAAATTTTTTGAGCAGCTCTTTTTCTTCGCCTGTGAAAGAAGTTACCCTAAAAGTACGCTGCTGATGGCGGAAGGAGAAATAGCCTACCGAAAGGCAGACAATTTTGCCAAACTCTGCCCAAATACCTGCCCGTTCGTAAAAGTCTTCTGGGGAGACATCGTCTTTGCGAAGGTAACGGGTTTTGTCTTCCCAAAGGAATTGTTCTTCCTGAGAGAGTTGACCGTAATGCTGGTTTTGGGGCACTGTTTCGATGTCTAAGAATAGGATGTCGTCAAGACGGATTTTGAATAGCACTTTTTGTTGTTTTTTTTTGTGTGTTCGATGAAGAAGCTCTTAGAAAAGATTTAGAAAAAGTCTTTCTGAATGACAAATCTTTTTCCGTTGATAGTTACATTGGCCTTTCCATTTTTAAAGGAGAGGGCTTTCTCATAGATGAACGGAAAGATGACCTTCCCACTCACATCTAAATAACCGTATTTAGCGCTTTTTTTGGCCAATACAAGTCCGTCGGAAGGTTCTTCAATATATTCATAATCAGCTGCCATATAACTATAGCCACTAAGGCTAACCACTCCGTATCTGCCATAACGTTTAACAATAAAATAGTTGTCTTTGAAAGGTTTCAAATCGTCGCAGTCCACGCGGAGTATTTCTTTGCCTTTGCTGTCAAATAAGCCGTATTTGAATTGCTGTTTTACTCTGAAATAAGCTGTTTGCCCTATACGCTTGATTTCGTCGTATTTCAGGGGAATCATCTCTTCGCCTTTTTCATTTACCAAGGCATATTTGTTGCCTTTGCTTGCTACGGCAACTCCGTTGGAAAAGAAGTCGACGTGAAAGTAGTTGTTGCGCCAATTATTTTGGGCAGTAGCTTCTATTGTGCTGCAGAAGAATACGAACAGAATTAGCCCTTTAATTGCTAAGCATTTTGTTGGTTTCATTGATATAATCGAAGATGTCTTGAGGGTAGGTGCTTCCTTGAGGAGTTGTGTCGGCAGTTTGATGTCCCAATCGAACGATGATAACCCCGTTAGTAGGGTTTACGATAACGTACTGACCGAGATGGCCGCGCATCATAAAGTAATGGACTCCCTGATAGTCTAAGAGCCAAAAGCCGTAGCCGTATTCGGGGTGTTCGGCAAAACGAGGTTGTACAGAGGTAGCAACAAAGGTGCTATCTAAAAGTTGTTTTCCGTTCCATTTTCCGCCATCGCGGTATAGTTTTCCTAAGCGGGCGAAGTCGCGGGCATTAGAGGCAATGCAGCAATAGGCTTTCTCGAGTCCGCTTTCATCACTATCTAACTGCCATAGGGCATCGCTTTCGCAGCCCATAGGTTGCCAAAGCGCTTCTGTGAGGTACTGACTGAGGGTTTTGCCTGTGGCTTTTTCTAAGACCATTCCTAAGAGGAAAGTGTTCCCACTGAGATACTCAAAGCTTTTGCCTGGGGGTGTGGTGATACGCAGGTCGGCAAGTCGCTCTCTGAAATGGGTATCAAAATAGGCGCGAGTGGTAATAGAAAAGGGATCGTAGTAAGCTTCATCCCAATTCAATCCTGAAGCCATAGAAGAGAGGTCGGCAACGGTGAGTTGTGCTGCCAAGCCTTCGCGGTACTGTGGGAGGAAATCGCCTACGGGTTGGTTAAGTCCTTTGAGATAGCCGTCGGCAATGGCACAGCCCATCAGAGCTGAGACATAGGATTTGGCCATAGAGAAAGAGTTGCTTTTGGAGAGGGGGGTGTAGTCTTGGAAGTACTTTTCGTGCCACAGGCTATCGCCTTTGATAATGAGGAAGGCTACTGTTCCGTACTGCTTGTGAAGGTGCTGGAGGGTGTCGGTTTCTGGCACGCGATTGTAATCGTGACTCAGCGGCCACGGCTGAGGGTTGGTGCTAGCAGCAATGGTACGATTATCAAAATAGGTGTAATCGGAAAGGAAAGTGGTAGAATGGCCGGTACCATAGACGGTAGCTACTGCCTTGACGAGGTAGCCGTAGCCACTGAGATAGAGTGCCCCCACAAGAAGGAGGACTGCCAAAAGGAGGCCTAATAGAATCTTTTTCATTGGAAAAGTTTTTTGATGGGGCAAAGATAGGGATAATTTGGCGATTTGTCAATTTGGCGATTTGTCAATTTGACGATTTGTCAATTTGGCGATTTGTCAATTTGACGATTTGGCGATTTGTCAATTTGACGATTTGGCGATTTGGCGATTTGGCGATTTGGCGATTTGACGATTTGGCGATTTGACGATTTGGCGATGGGCAAAATTGGGATTTTACTTTTTCATTCCTTTCTTTTTCATTCCTTTCTTTTTCTACTAACGTGCATTTGTATTATGAGCAAATTGACAAATCGCTTTGTAGTTTCGCTGGATTTTTTCGCCTTTCATTCCTAATTGCATCGCTCTTTCAATAGCGCTTTTAGCTTCTTGATAGCGTTTTTGTTCGCTATAAAGGAGGGCTAAGAAGTAGTAGGCTTCGGCATTGCGAGGTTCGTAGGCAATAGCCTCTTTTAAGACCTTTTCGGCTTGGTTATTCTGAGCTTGTCCGTTGTACAAAGTGGCTAAATTTAGCCGCAAATAGTTCAACGTTTTGTCCTTTTTTAAAGCGCGTTCGTAAAAGCTAATGGCTCTCTGAGGGTCGTTTACCTTCACGAAATAGTCGCCCGCTGTGGCTGCCCCTAGAGGGAAATCGGCCTGCGAGAGGACAAAGGTTTTGTAGTCTTGATGAGCTTGCTCGAAGCCGTGAAACTGCTGGCATTCCGTTACTCCATAGTAGGTAAGCAAGGCATTGGCCGCAGCCATACGCACTGCCTTGACAGGGTCGGTTAGGAGCGGTAGCAAGAGCTCAAGAGGGGGTGCCTGTTGCTGGTCGGCCAAGGCTACTACAGCCCTATAGCGCGTTTGAGGGTCAGCAGCTTTGAGTTCTTTTTTCAGCAGAGGAAGTGCCTCATCGGTATGCAGATTACCTAAATAGTAGACCGCAGCTGCACGGACAATATCGGGCGTCTGAGCGTCTTGCAACAGTTTTTTGATAGCAGGGAGGCTTTGTGGATTGTTCTGCGCTGCTTGTATGAGAGTTTCAGAAAAATGAGGCTTGCGCTGTTTTCCGTACCAGCGTTCTACTGCTTGGGCAGCCCAAGAGGCAGGCTGCTGGGTATGACAGGCATTGCAGACATTGGGAGTAGCATAGCGGGCAGAAAGATCGGGACGAGGAACTGCAAAATTGTGGTCGTGGCGCACATCGTTGCCCATATAGGTACGGGTAGGCATATGGCACACTCGGCAGTCGGTTTCAGCTGCATTCCCCTGATGAAAGGTGTGTGCGGGGGTAGCATATTTAGGACTATGGCACTGCATACACACTTTGCTGCCTTCGGCTTTGAGCTTGCCTGTATGGGAGGAATGGCAGGAGGTGCAACGCACGCCGTGGTGATACATTTTGCTCTGCAAGAAAGAAGTGTATTTGTAGTTTTCGTCTTTTACTTGTCCGTCGGCAAAATAAAGAGGTGTAGTAGGTAGTTCGGGCAGGTAGTCATCCATTATCTCCTTGCCTGTTTGGTGGTGCTGTGTTACCTCGCCTCGCCTACTGTGGCAGGACATACAAGCATTGAGCTCTTGGCTTTGGGAACCCATAGGGGAAGGTGTGGGAGTGCGCCCTTGGCTCTGCACGTGTTCTTTGGCAGCTCCGTGGCAAGCCTCGCAGCCTACTGTAAGTTCGCTATAAGTTGTGTGGTAAGAGTCGGTGTAGGGGTCGAGGTTCTTTTGGAGGTTGGTGCTATGGCAGGAGGCGCACATCAAGTTCCAATTTTGGCCTGATTGTGTCCAATGCAAATAATCGTCGGGAGGAATGACTTCTCCTGCATACTGGTGAAACCAGCGTTTTTCGCGGCTGTCCCAGCACTGACGAAAGACTTGCTTCTTGCCGTTAGGAAAGTCGGTAATATACTGCTGTAAAGGATAATGACCAAAGGTGTAGCGCACGGGAAAATCCTGTTGTTCGCCTTTTTCGTTCTGGGTACGAATAAAGAATTGTCCGTCTTTTCGGAAAAAAAGAGAGGTGATGCCATCGGCGGTATAGGTGGCATTGTTAAAATCGCCCAACACGGTGCTATCGGTAGCGACTTGCATAGCCTTGAAGTGGTCGGACATTTGCCACTGGGCGTATTCTTTGGGATGGCACTGCGCACAAGCGGCTGAGGTAGTGTAGCCTACGGTGTGCTCTTCGGGAAGTGGAGTAAGAGGTGTATAAAGGTCGGCAGTTTTCAAATAGGAGTAGGCCGCCCAGAAGAGTGTTATAAGGACAATAAGGATAAGGGTGTATAGCAGCAATGGTTTTCGTAACATATTTTGATGATTGGGTGATTGGGCAATGAGGCAATTTGATAATTTAATAGTTTCTTAAAAGTGGAAGTTGAGTTGGATGAATCCTATTTTGGCTAATCGGCTTTCAAACCACTGTGTTTGTGCATCAGGGTCGAAACTGCGGTAGTCGCGGCGGATGTTGTATTTGAGGAAGAAGCCTGGTTCGGTAGCTATGGAGAAGTTCTTGCTCAAGTGAAACAAGATGCCGAAAAAGGGGTTCAAGGCAAAGTTTGTGTGATGCTGCCGTCTGTCCTTGTAATAGAGGTAACGCCCCCAGACATCTAGGCCATAGTAA
The DNA here is from genome assembly GCA_963519425.1 of uncultured Capnocytophaga sp. Taxonomy (GTDB): domain Bacteria; phylum Bacteroidota; class Bacteroidia; order Flavobacteriales; family Flavobacteriaceae; genus Capnocytophaga. Next base: position 1,849 of record CAUQNY010000052.1, on the reverse strand, counting down.
AACACCCATTGTTTGTAATGCCTAAAACACTTGTCTGCCCCGACTTTTAAAGCTATTTCGTAATTGCTATCTTTGGCATTCTCGGCGCGATAGTCGCCTCCGAAACGGTAAGACCAAACAGGAGTTTTGCGGTAGCGAAACTCAAGTAGAAAAGCATTGCTATCACTAGGGAATGCTCCATTTACAAATTTGGAGAGTCCGATGCCTATCTGGTACTTGATGCTATTTAAGCTATCGGAAGGTACAAAAATAGCATTGCTCTCTTGGCAGAGAGCAATGCTACTAATAAAAGTGAGTATTGCAAAAAAGGTTTTCTTCATTTGTTTTAGTCGAGGAAGCGTTTAAAAATCTCTTCCATTCTCTTTTCAAAGTTAGCTATGTACTTCTCTGCTTTCTCTTTAGAGCCATCGGAGAAGATGAGGTAGAAAACTTCTTTGCCGTTTTCTTTGTCCATCTTTACATCGGCAATCTTAACTGCATTTTTGTACACTTCTGCCTTGATATAGGTGTTAGTTTCTTCTACAGTTAGGTTAGTAATCTTTTTGCCTGCCTTGTGAATACCTTTCACATCGGCTTGTGCCACAAGTTGCAAATCGTTTTGGACAGCTACTACGTGAAGGTTGTCTATAGCCTCTTCGAAGGTAGCAAAGCTATCGTAATCGGCTGAAGAGAGCTTGGCTTGTGCACGGATGCCTGTAGTGCAACCTTGTGGAGAGCTGAACAAGAAGTTGAATGCAAAATTCTGAGCATCTTGTTTAACAAGCTTTACAGTAGCCGTAAACGGATTGGCAAAAATGGTAAGGTCCATAGCCGTAGGAACGAAGAAATTGGCGTTCTGCTGGTAGGTAATATTGGAAAGGGTTACTTCCAAGAGTTTTTGTCCTCCTACTGTTACCACTCCGTGGCCTTTAACAGGTAGTTTTTGTGTATCTCCTTCTTTTGAAGTAAGTTCAATATCTTCGTAGTTTTCAATCAGAATACGGCCATCGTTGGTTGTACTGCTGGCCGTAGCTGGGAAAATCCAAACAATATTGTCGTTAGTACCTGATTTGTCCCAACGCTTGGTAGCACTGTTCCAAGTATAAGTACCTTTTAAGCCATTGTAGTTAAAGCCATTGTCTTTGTTTAGTTCGTAATCTTCGTAGAAAGCATCGCCCAAATGGTAGAACCAAGTTTCGTCTTGGCCTAGTTTTTTGAACATTGCCTCGTAGAAGAAATTGGCAAAACCACCATTGTTTGCTTTTTTTAGACAGTCGTAGAAGCTGTCCATTGCATTTTGAACGCTAGCTTTAGCCTCTTCGGGGGTGTAGGTGATAGGAGTATCATCATTCTTATCGCTACAACTTACAAGAGCGAAGAGAGCCAAAAGGCTGAATAGAATCTTTTTCATACTATGATATTATTTAAAAACTGTGGCAAAGGTAAAGTGTTTAGATGAAAGTGTCTGTTAAGGATTCGTTAAATCTTTTTTCTGAACACTTTTTTTGCAATGTTTTTTCGCAGTGGCACGGTTTTTGAATATAGAAATATGTACTTAGGAAATGTGAATTTCATCTATCGCTATTATATTATATGTTAAAAAGGCTGCTCCACCCTTTGGGAGCAGCCTTTTTTGTTTTGCCTTTTGCGCTGTCAATTACTTAAAAAAACTCTTTCAGCTGACAGTCCTTTTCAGTTAGCTAACTGGTAGCTACCGTTAAAGGCTGCTATCTCAACTCCCTACATCGGAAGTGAGGAATCAGGCAGCTGATATTTAAACAAAAAAATAACGCCTTTTGGGCGTTATTTTTTCTTAAGGGTGGAATATGGGGCTCGAACCCACGACCTTCGGAACCACAATCCGACGCTC
>CAUQNY010000051.1:0-15201 GCA_963519425.1 uncultured Capnocytophaga sp. | reverse complement strand
TGATATCATTCGTAACGGGCTTGCAAAACCCTTTTGGGGTAATTGTAAAAAACCAGTTTATGGCTAGCAACCTAGAATCGCAGCTAGGGAACTTAGCCAACTTTATTGCATATGCCTTTATGGGTATCCCCGCAGGGCAAATGCTACAACGCATAGGCTACAAGAAAACAGCGTTGGCCGCTATTGCTGTGGGCTTCGTAGGGGTATGTGTTACTTTCCTATCGGGTAGTGCCGGCAGCTTTGGGGTATACCTTGCAGGAGCCTTCATCTCAGGGTTTTCTATGTGTATGCTAAACGTAGTAGTAAACCCTATGCTAAACACTTTAGGTGGTGGTGGCAAACGCGGCAACCAACTCTTGCAGTTTGGAGGGGCTATCAACTCTATCGGGGCTACTATTGTACCTGTATTGGTAGGCTACCTTATCGGTACTATCAGCTCTGAAACTTCTATTGCTAATGCTAACCCTGCTCTCTTCTTAGCAATGGGTATCTTTGCATTGGCTTTTGTGGTTCTCGCTCTTATGCAAATACCAGAGCCACACTCTGCTGTGAAAGAAAAAGACAGCAACGACAAACACAGTCCACTTTCTTTCCGCCACTTTATCTTAGGAGCAGTAGCTATCTTCCTTTACGTAGGTATTGAAGTAGGTATTCCGAACATTGCAAACCTTTTTATGACTAGCAGTAGCGATATGAACGGTTTGGCAATGGACACTACTATTGCAGGTTCGGTAGTAGGTACCTATTGGTTTTTGATGTTCATCGGCCGTTTGACTGGAGGCTCCTTAGGAGCTAAGTTCTCAAGCAAAGCGATGCTTACCTTTGTTTCAAGCTTAGGATTGCTCTTCGTAATTTTGGCTATCTTGATGCCTACCGACCAAATGGTGAATATGCCTGTTTTCCAATCAGATATTTCATTTGCCTTTGCTAAAGTACCTGTAAGCATTATGTTCCTCATTCTTTGCGGCTTGTGCACTTCTATTATGTGGGGGGGTATCTTTAACTTAGCTACTGAAGGTTTAGGCAAATACACTGCAGCCGCTTCTGGTATCTTTATGGTGATGGTATGTGGCGGTGGTATTCTTCCTGCTCTCCAAGGATGGGCTGCCGATGCCTTTGGCTACATACAAAGCTACTGGGTGATTGTCCTTGCTCTTATCTACCTATTGTTCTACGCCCTTGCTGGTAGCAAAAACGTAAACACCGATATCGATGTAAAATAACACGTCTAAAGCATCAAAAAAACGACTTTTTCTTCTCCGTAACAACACCATAAAAAAGCCCAACACACGCTAAAAAAAGCCTTTTAAAAAGATTAAGCCGGCCGTCGCAAAGCGCCGGCCGGCTTAATCTTTTTAAAATAAACTATTGATTAATTGATAATATCAAATCCAGTGTATTTTCTAAGTACTTCAGGAACTACAATACCTTCGGGGGTTTGGTAGTTTTCCAAAATTCCCGCCAATACACGTGGCAAAGCAAGTGAGCTGCCGTTTAGGGTATGTGCCAAGCGGTTCTTGCCTTCAGCATCTTTAAAACGAAGTTTTAGACGATTAGCTTGGAAAGTCTCAAAGTTTGAAACTGAGCTTATTTCCAACCATTTCTCTTGAGCAGTTGAGTACACCTCAAAATCGTAAGTTATAGCAGAAGTGAAGCCTAAATCGCCCCCACAAAGACGCAAAATGTGGTAAGGTAGTTTTAGTTCATTCAAGATACCTTTCACGTGTTCTACCATTCCTTCTAAAGCTGCATAAGAACGATCAGGGTGCTCTATGCGCACAATCTCTACCTTGTCAAACTGATGCAAACGGTTCAATCCGCGTACATGTGCTCCATAGCTTCCTGCTTCGCGACGGAAACAAGGAGTGTAGGCAGTACAGCAGATAGGCAAATCGCTTTCGTTGAGCAACACATCTCTGAAAATATTGGTAACAGGCACCTCTGCTGTAGGAATGAGGTACAAATTATCAATACCTACGTGATACATCTGCCCTTCTTTGTCGGGCAACTGTCCAGTACCATAGCCCGAAGCCTCGTTCACTACGTGAGGCACTTGATACTCATTATACCCTGCCTCAGTATTCTTGTCTAGAAAGTAAGTGATGAGAGCACGTTGCAACTTGGCTCCTTTGCCCTTATAGACAGGGAATCCTGCTCCAGTGAGCTTCACTCCCAACTCAAAGTCGATTAGATCGTATTTTTTAGCCAACTCCCAATGAGGTAGAGCATCCTTTCCTAAGTTAGGTATCTCACCAGCTTCAAAAACCACCACATTGTCGGCCTCCGATGTACCTTCAGGAACCAGTTGGTTCGGAATGTTAGGCACGCGGTAGAGCAATGCATTAAGAGCTTCAACAGTAGCGTTTAGTGTATCGGTAAAGGTCTTAATATCCTCTTTCAGCTGTACAGTTTGTTCTTTCAACACATTAGCTTGTGCCACCTCGCCCGCTTTAAAAAGAGAGCCTATTTCTTTGGAAAGGTTATTAGATTTAGACAATGCCTCGTCTAGCATCAGCTGGGTGTTGCGGCGCTTCTCGTCTAAAGCGATAATCTCATCTACAAGGTTTAGTTCTTTAAAGTTACGTTTTTTCAGACCGCTGAGCACACGGTCTTTTTCTTCTCTAATAGTGTTTAGTTGTAACATATGTTTTTCAATTAACAAGGGGAGAGAGTATAGTATTTAACTTTGCCAAAGCTCATAGCACGAAAGTCTATAAAGACTCTGGCAAAGTATATGGCATTCCCAATTACAAAGCTGTTGCAAAAGCAATAAGCCCAAAAATAATACCTGGTAAGTTAGCTAGTAATATAGGATAGTCACGTTTTGGCTTTTTGAAGAAACCATATACCACCCATAATGAGCAGTTAATGGCTGCTACCAAAGGCTGTATAGGATTTCCCTTGTTTCCTGCAAGGTTATCACTAATTTGTGGTATATATGACACATACATACCGATTGAGGCAGCCATAGCTACCCAACCTAAAATGTTAAAAAATTTACTGTTTTCCATATGTAATTACTTTAATTTAATTACTAATTAATTTCTTGTATCGTAAAATCCAAGAAAGCCTGCCTTTGTTCTACCTTCTTAGCAAACGACGCAATAGTATTCTCAGAAAGCTCCTCCTTGAACTTATCCCTAAAAGGCTGTGCTACTTCGTGTAGCGGGCATGGCCTCTCGTTAGAACAAGGGTGCAAACTCATCGCACATTTTACAAACTTGTCCGATTCTCCTATCTGACTGAGAATATTCATCAGTGGTTGCTCCTTCTCCTTGTCCGAAAGCCAAAAACCGCCTCCAGGACCTTTAATAGAGCTCACCACGTTTTTGCGTACCAAAGCCTGCAATATCTTCGCCAAAAATGGCAGCGGAATATGTAGCGCATCCGCTATTTCTTTTACTCCCACTTTATGAACTTCCGAAGAATGTGCAGCAAGGTAAATCACTGCATTGATGGCATATTTGCTTGAATTAGATAACATATTCTTTCTTTTTTTACTACATTCTATCAATCTACATTTTATCAATCTGACGATTAATTACCAACTTTTGTATTTCAGTGGTACCCTCGCCTATCGTACAGAGCTTCGAATCCCTGAAGAACTTCTCTACAGGAAAGTCCTTTGTATAACCATAGCCCCCGTGAATCTGAATAGCCTCCGTCGCTACGCGCACACACATTTCCGAAGCATACATCTTAGCCATTGCTCCCGAGAGTGTTACGCGCTGATGATGATTCTTCTGGAAAGCCGCCTTGTGCAACAAAAGCTCCGATGCCTCAATCTCAGTAGCCATATCGGCCAACTTGAAGCCTATCGCTTGCAAGTCTATCAGGCGTTTGCCAAATTGTACGCGCTCTTTAGCATATTTTAGCGATGCCTCATAAGCTCCTTTGGCAATACCCAAAGAAAGTGCGCCGATAGAAATCCTACCACCGTCCAAAATCTTCATCGCTTGAATGAACCCCTCGCCTACTTCGCCCAAACGGTTGGCATCAGGAATACGGCAATCCTGAAAAATAAGTTCTGCTGTCTCGCTTGCGCGCATCCCCAGCTTGTTCTCCTTCTTGCCTGCACTAAACCCTGGCGTACCGCGTTCCACCGCAAAAGCCGTGATACCGTGCCTGTCGCCTTTTTCGCCTGTGCGGGCAATCACCACCGCTATCTGTCCACTTTTGCCGTGAGTGATGAAGTTCTTAGCTCCATTTAGTACCCACTCGTCGCCGTCTTTCACTGCGGTAGTAGCCATTCCTCCCGAGTCCGACCCCGTATTGTGCTCAGTGATGCCCCAAGCACCAATCCATTCGCCAGAAGCCAACTTCGGAAGCCAACGCTGTTTCTGCTCCTCATTGCCAAAACTGAGTATATGATTCGTACAAAGAGAGTTATGTGCTGCTATCGAAAGCCCTATCGAAGGGTCTACTTTTGAAATCTCCTCAACAATGGCAATATAGTCGTGATAATCCAAACCCGACCCACCATACACTTCAGGCACCAAAATACCCATAAAGCCCAGCTCCCCTGCTTTCTTAAAAACTTCCACAGGAAAAACTTGAGACTCGTCCCACTCCATTACGTGCGGACGAATGTACTTTTCGGCAAACTCCTTCGCTGCCTCGGCTACCATTAGTTGTGTTTCAGAATAGCTAAAATTCATTCTTAATTTCTTTTCCAATATTATAAGGGGCAAAAGTACAAAAATTTTGCCAAATTGCAAATTTGACAATTTACAAATTCGCCATTTCCCCTACTGAATATACAAATAAAGTTGCAAGCGGCCAATGCGCTCCTTATCAAATCCCTCTATCTGTAGTAACTCCTCAAACGAATGGATTGTGCCCAATTCTGACCGCAGTCCTACTATCTTGTTGCTCTCTCCGTACTTCACATAAGGAATCTTGCTCAGCTCATAGCGGTTGATCGCATTGAGGTCTTTTTTCTCTATCAAAGGAACCGTTTGCACCTCAAAACGCTCCACCACTCGCTCGTACACTTCCTTTTCCAAGCCATACACCTCCGCTACCTGATTTATATACGTAAAACCACCCAACTTCTCTCGGTATTTCAGTATCCTATGCGAAAAACCCTCCCCTATGCCATAAATCTTCATCAACTCCTCAGCCGTCGCCGTGTTGATGTCTTGTTTAGGAAAATGTTTAGGCGTATTTTTAGCTTCATCTGCCCAGAAGTGCCGGTTCTTAACCCAATCAGGAAATTTGAAGAAAGGAGCTATGCGGCGCAGCACACTATCCGCCACCCCCGTTACCTGCTGAAACTCCTCAGCCGAATTTACATACCTATTTTGAGCGCGAAAAGCCTGCAAGCGGTCTATCTCTGCAGGCGTCAAACCCAGTTTAAAACCCTTGTAATCACTTATGAAGTTAGGATTAAAAGGAAAAATAGTGTCTTTCTTGGGCAAACCTGCCAACGTTCTAAGCGAATCCATTTCCTTTTGCAGCACATCGGTAGAGACAGGCGTAAACTTGCTGCTGAAATCAACCCAATAGAAAGCCACTTGTATCCCTACAACCAACAGCAGCCCAACCAAGATGCCGAGAATTTGTTGATGAGATAGCCTCATAACATATCGTTCTACGGCCTAGCCAACCTTTGGTGAAGCACCTCGTACAAGAAAACACCACAAGCTACCGACACATTCAGCGAACTGATTTCTCCTACCATAGGCAGTTTCGCTTTGCCGTCCACCACTTTCAGCACAGCTGCCGAGACCCCTACATCTTCCGCACCCATCACAATAGCCGTAGGCAGAGCAAAATCCTCATCGTAGAGCAGTTGGTTAGTCTTCTCAGTAGCCGCCACCACCCTGATGCCGCTGCCTTGCAAGTAGTACACCGCATCCACAAGGTTATCCACCTTGCAGATAGGCACCCTAAAGGCCGCCCCTGCCGAAGTTTTTACCGTGTCAGCCGTAATACTCACACTCCCTCTTTTAGGAATGATGATGCCCGAAACGCCAGTACATTCTGCAGTGCGGATGATAGCCCCAAAATTGCGCACATCCGATAGATGGTCTAAAATTAAAAACAAAGGTCTCTCCCCACTTTCGGTTACCGAGATTACCAAATCTTCAAAGTTGTAGTAATCCACAGGCGAAAGATTCGCCACTACCCCCTGATGATTCTTCTTGGTCAGGCGGTTCAGCTTTTCTACAGGCACATACGAGATAGGCACCTCAGCCTTTTGCAACAGAGGCAACAGCTCCTTGAAAAGGTCACCGCGCAAACCTTTTTGCAAAAAAACCTTGTCGATAGTTTTGCCCGCATTCAGGGCTTCCATTAAGGCACGAAGACCATATATTTGGTTTTCTTGTTCTTGCATCGTTATTGTTCTTTTTATAATGCGGCAAAGGTAATCCCTTTTGCCCAAAAACGCAAATCAAAAAGCAGCTTTTCGGTAGTACTTCACCCAGTCTACAAACATCCTAACAGGCTTCCTGAAAGGCTTCACCTCCCCTACCCATTGTCCCCCAAGCTGCATATCAATAATCAGATAATAAGGCTCTTGCATAAAAGGATATTGCCCCTCCGAAACCTTCTCTGCAATGCGCTGATAAACTAAAGTGAGAGCCCCATTAGTGTAAAAACGCACCGAGCTATCGTCCCATTCCACCGCGTATACATTGTAGTCATCAGGTCGAATAGCAGCAGTTACCCAATGCTTAGGATGCTCCTTATTCCCCTTTTGCGTATAGGGCGAATGCACCGTTTGGTAAACAAAAGAATCGTAGTTCAACCGCTCCAGCAGGTCAATCTCTCCTCCTGTAGGCCATTTTGCTTCTTTGGGCAACATCCAGATAGCAGGCCAAGCCCCTTGCGTACCTTCCAATTTGCAACGCACCTCCATCCGGCCGCTGCCAAAATACTTAGCCCCTTTGGTAAAAATCCCCCCTGTTAGGTACTCACTTGGGTCATCTTTATCGCGCCTATTAGGTCGCCCCGACAAAACAAGCTTACCCTTCTTAATCTTGTACAAACGCCCATCATCGCTAAGCGTATTGCACCAATCAGCCTTATAAGAGCGTGGAATCTTAGACCATATCCCTGTAGAGAAGATATCTTTCCTATTGAAGTCATCTTCCCAAACCAACCGCCAATCCTCTCCCGATTGCCCATAAGCACCTCCATTTATCAGAAAGCACCCACAAAACAACAGCTTTAGCCACATCATTTTCATTTGTTTAAACAACATATTCTATATAATTAATTTGATAAATACCATTCAAAATCCTTTTCACCTCCCAATCTGCGTGCATCGCAAATCGAACTCACATTTTAAGCTAATGAGGCAAAGATACATAAAAGTTGCCACAAACATCCCCAACAAAATATTTTCTTACAAGTAAAAGACATCCACCCACCTTTCCTACTAGCCAGCTTTAACTTTCACGCTCATTGCCCGTGCAGCTCGCACTAAATCTACCAAAGAAAGAAAAAATTTCTGTTAGAGGCATAGTACAGTTACAGCGGAGACATAGTGAACACATAGTGTAGACGAAGCCTACTTCCCACCAATACCAAGATTTCTATAAAACAACCAAAAAACAGAAAAAAATAAAACCTCTCCTTATAAACTCATTAATTGAAGGAATTTTTGGATGAAGCAAAATCCTAATTTAGTGCATTACAACTACCTAATTAAAATACTTCTTGCATCTTTCTCAAAAAAACACTACCTTTGTCCCTCCATTGGTGTATACAAATACACTATAAACAGCCCTACACCTATATCAGGCCTCTAACGCCAAAGAAGTACGTGTAGAACAGACCGAAAGAAAACAACATCTTTTAAACCTTTCAAACAATGGAAAACATAGCATCACAAATCACCGAATGGCTGAAAGACTATGCCCAAAAAGCAGGCGTCAAAGGCCTTGTCATAGGAATCTCAGGCGGTGTAGATTCCGCCGTTGTTTCCACCCTATGCGCACGCACAGGCCTACCCACCCTATGTGTAGAGATGCCCATTCATCAGGCCGAAAGCCACCTAGTGCGCTCCGGACAGCACATCAGCTTCCTATTTAGCAAGTTCCCAAATGTCCGACACAAAAGAGTAGACCTTACCCCTGTGTTCGACACCTTGGTAGAACAACTCCCCCCTACTGCCGACAATACCCGAGAAATGGCATTAGCCAATACCCGCGCACGCCTCAGAATGAGCACACTATACTATTTCGCAGGACTAAAAGGATACATAGTCGTAGGAACAGGCAATAAAATTGAAGATTTCGGCGTAGGATTTTTTACCAAATACGGCGATGGAGGCGTCGATGTAAGCCCTATTGCCGACCTGATGAAAAGCGAAGTATACCAGCTCGCAGCCTACCTCGGCGTACCTGAAAGCATCCTCTCAGCAAAACCCTCCGACGGACTCTTTGGCGACGATCGCTCCGACGAAGACCAACTCAAAGCCTCTTACGACGAACTCGAATGGGCTATGCTACAAGCTGAGCAAGGACACACTGCCGACCAGTACCAAGGACGCCAGAGAGAAGTCTTTCAGATATTCACACGCCTCAACCGTGCTAACCAACACAAAATGCAACCTATACCCATTTGCAAAATCAACAAATCGACAAATTAACAAATCACAGCCCGTGCGGCTCGCACCAAATTGACAAATCGACAAATTGACAAATTGACATACAGCCCGTGCGGCTCGCACCAAATTGACAAATTGACAAATTGACATACAGCCCGTACGGCTCGCACCAAATTGACAAATTAATAGAAATGAATATATTAATCCTAGGCTCTGGCGGTCGCGAACACGCCTTTGCCGTAAAACTGCACCAAAGTCCGCTTTGCGACGCCCTCTACATTGCCTCTGGCAACGGGGGTACACACACCGTTGCTACCAATGTAGCCATCACTCCCACCGACTTTCCTGCCTTGAAAACCTTCGTACTGGAAAAGAACATCACAATGGTAGTGGTAGGCCCCGAAGACCCCCTCGTACAGGGCGTCTACGATTTCTTCGCCTCCGACCCTCAGCTTGCCCACGTACAACTGATAGGCCCCTCTAAGCAAGGAGCAGCCTTAGAAGGTAGCAAGGAGTTCGCCAAAGAGTTTATGATGCGCCATCACATCCCCACAGCCAAGTACGCAAGTTTCACCAAAGAGACAGTAGACGAAGGCTGCGCTTTCCTCAGCACGATGAAAGCCCCTTACGTCCTCAAAGCCGACGGATTGGCAGCTGGCAAGGGCGTACTGATTATCGAAGATTTAGCCGAAGCTCAAGCCGAATTGCGCCGTATGCTCATCGACCAGAAATTCGGAAAGGCCAGTGCCAAGGTGGTTATCGAAGAATTTTTAAAAGGAATAGAACTCAGTTGCTTTGTCCTCACCGATGGGCAGCACTACAAAATACTGCCTACTGCCAAAGATTATAAACGCATTGGCGAAGCCGATACAGGCCTAAACACAGGCGGAATGGGAGCAGTTTCACCCGTACCTTTTGCCGATGAGGCTTTTATGCAGAAGATTGAAGAACGCATTGTAAAGCCTACTATTGCTGGTTTGCACAAAGAAGGCATCATTTACAAAGGATTTGTATTTATAGGGCTCATCAAAGTAGAAGGAGAACCCTATGTAATAGAGTACAATGTGCGTATGGGCGACCCCGAAACCGAGGTCGTACTGCCCCGCATCACCTCCGATTTGGTGCCATTGTTCCAGTCATTGTTCGATGGTACTTTAGAGAAACAATCGCTCCAAATCACTCCACAGAGTGCTACTACTGTAGTAATGGTTTCTGGAGGCTATCCTGAAGAATACGAAAAAGGAAAAACTATCACAGGTACCGAAAATATCTCAGGAAGCACTGTCTACCACGCAGGCACAGCCTTAAAAGACGGTCGTCTTGTCTCTGCTGGCGGACGCGTTTTAGCAATCACCTCTTTAGGCAACAACTTCAAACAAGCCCTTGAACACTCTTACGAGAACATTGCAAAGATTCATTTTGAAGGAGCCTATTGGCGACGCGATATAGGCAAAGACTTATCTTAAACGCCTCTTATCCTAACATAAAAAGGGCTGACCAAGATTAGCTTTTGGTCAGCCCTTTTTATGTTATTTGTGAGAGGATTTCTTCTTGAAACCTAATCGCTTTTGGAAGCGTGCTACATCCATCTCTGGAGGGATTCCTTTGCCTTCAAACACTGCTTGGTAGAGCATTTGAGCACAGTAGGGGGCATTCAGTACCCCACGTGTTCCTAAGCCATTCAGCACCCATAAGTGCGGATGCAACGGATGTGCTCCTACCAAAGGTCGCCTATCGCCTACCGTAGGCCTAATGGCCGCCTGATGACTGAGTATTTCAAAAGGAACAGACGTCATTTTGCGTAGCTTTTCAGTCAGTTCTTCGCGAGCTTGCTCTGTAATTGCCTCGCTAAGGTCTTCAGGATCGTAGGTAGCTCCTACAATGTAGGTATCATTGCCCAAAGGAATGAGTACCCCATCACTTTTAAAAAGATAGTCTAACTGCAAGTCAGGAGCACTAAAAGTAAGTGTTTCGCCCTTGCAGGGGCGCATAGGCAAGGTGCAGAAGTAGGGATTCTTCTCTATGCCACAACCCTCGCAAAACACTATGTTGCGCGCTGTAACCCCTTGGTATGCTATGTGAGTGGCGTGTATTTCCAATGCCTCGTAGTCAAATGTCCTACTGTGATACACCCCTTGACTTTCCCATTCTCTAAGAGAAACCGATAGATAGTCCTTCACCTCCAAACGACCGGTGTGTTGCACTTGTCCCAAGCCAAAAGGAGTAGGCAAAGCAGGATTCGTCTCGTACCTTATAGTCGCACTTAGGAAAGCAGAGAGCAAAGGATGATCGGCAGCTGTAAACCAGTTGTTCTGTTCTTCTATTGAGGCAAACTTCCTGCACACCGGCATCGGGATGCGAAAAGAATGCTGTGTTTTAGCTTCTATTTCAGCGTAAAACTGCTCCGCAAGAGCACTTACTTCTTCAGCGCGCCAAATAGGCGTAAATCGTTTTAAAACCACCGGATTGTACACCCCTCCTGCTATTAGGCTAGCAGCCTGCGATCGGTCGGAGAGTAGGCAGAAGCTCTTGCCGTGCTTTTCAAGCGTATGGGCAAAAGTAACCCCTGCCAAGCCTGCTCCTACGATGATAAAATCAAACATCTATTTTCCTCTTACTTTCTGTTCCCATAGCCAAGCCGAACGCATTGCATCGTCAAGAGTACTTTCGGCTTTCCATCCTAATACCTTGTTAGCTTTGTCGGTATTAGCATAAGCTGCAGTAATGTCGCCCGCACGTCGCCCTACTATCTGGTAGTTCAGTTTTTTGCCAGATACGCGCTCAAAGCTCTGAATAACTTCCAGCACGCTGCTGCCTTTGCCTGTTCCTATGTTGAAAACTTCAAAATTGTCTGCATTTTTGCTATCCAATAGGCGTTGTAGTGCAATAACGTGTGCTTTGGCTAAATCTACTACGTGAATGTAATCGCGGATGCAAGTTCCATCGGGAGTGGCGTAGTCGTCGCCAAAAACAGAGAGCTTTTCGCGCAAACCAATAGCTGTTTGGGTGATGTAAGGCACTAAGTTCTGTGGTACCCCCAAAGGAAGCTCTCCTATTTCTGCAGAGGGGTGTGCTCCTATAGGATTAAAATAGCGCAAAGCAATAGCATTGAGTTGTGGTACTACTTTGCAAGTATCCATAATGATTTCTTCGCCTATTTGTTTGGTATTCCCATAAGGAGATTCAGCTTTCTTTACGGGAGCATTTTCAGTAATAGGCAACTCATCGGCCTGACCATACACAGTGCAAGAAGAGCTAAAAATGAAATGTGCTTTGGGCAGCTTGCTCAGTTCTTGCAATAGGTACGTAAGGGTAGTGAGATTGTTTTCGTAATACAAAAGAGGTTTCTCTACACTCTCACCTACGGCCTTAGAGGCTGCAAAGTGAATAATCCCTTGCAAATCGGCATGGCGACGGAAGAAGTCTTGCACATCAGATTTGTCGCGAAGGTCAAATTTCTCAAACAAGGGTTTCTTGCCAGTGATGTTTGTAATGTGTTCCAATACACTCTCTTGGGCATTGGAGAGGTTGTCGATAATGACTACTTCAAATCCTGCTTCTTGCAAGGCCACTACGGTATGAGAGCCAATGAAGCCCAACCCACCAGTTACTACTATTTTCTTCATTTTAAACTAATTGTATTTGTTAATTGTCTATTTTGATTTTTCGGCTACAAAGTTACGATAAAAAGAATGATATGCAAGGGTGCATATCATTCTTTTATCAGTTGTTGGGAATCATTTGCTTCATTTTATCTAAATGAGCTTTTACTTGCTGCTGTTCTTGCTCGTTGCTGTCATCGGCTTCTTGGAGGAATGCAACCGCTTTTTCTTGGGTGGCAATGGCTTCTCGGTATTGACCACGGGCGTACAACAAATGCGCTAAGGTGTCTAAATAGTAAGGATTCTTAGGCTCCAACTGTACGGCGGCTTTTGCCCACTGATAGGGAGCTGCCAATGCCTCGGCATTGTTTTTCTTCATTTCATACACTTTCCACGCTATGTTGTTTGCACGGTTGGCAAAGCGCATTTTGTAATACTTCCAACTGTATCCGCCATCTTCGGTATACACTTGGTCAAGGGCAGCAATTAGGTTGGGGTCTTTTTGTTGCAATTCATTGAAATAGTTGCTGAAAACTGTCTCCACCTCGACATCGTCATTCTCGTAAAGGAAATCGATGTAGGCGTCGGGGGTGAAAATGTGGTTCTTTACAGCTTCAGCAAATAGAGGCTTCACCTTAGGAAGAAGCTCTTTGTTTTTGAACACTACTTGGTCTAACTTGCTGGCTAAACTCGGAAAATCGGCTTCTATGCTTCCTTTGTCTAATCGCTCTTGGTAAGAAAACTCTCCTTCGTTGTCCTTACCTAACAGTTTTTCGTTGTAGGCTTTAATGTCTGAATAGTGCTTCAGCAGATAACCAATCGTCTGTACTTCTGTTTCTAAAGAAGAATCTTCGGTATTGAAGACCTTAGAGAAATAGGAGGCGGTATTGTTCAGTGCCAATGCAAAGGCGTATTGTGGATTGAATGGCTGACTGTTATAGGCTGCTACACATCGCTTCCACTGTGCGGTGAGCTGCTCGGGTGTAAGCTGCATACGGTAGACGGCCTCAGGATTTTTCAATTCTGAAAGAAAGTAGCTGGCTTCCTCGGCTATATAGTCTATCGTATCGGTTTCGCTCTCTGTTTCAGCTTTGTTGTCTGTAGCTTTAGGACGATATTTGGCCAATAGGTAGAGTTTTGGGCTCTCTTGTTTGAGCAATTCAGCAAAAACTTTTAGCAGCTGCACTGTAGGCGTTTTGGGGTTTCCTAAGATGAGATCTAACTGGTGTGCCCTTGCCATTGTTGCTAAGGGGTCTGTGTAGTAGCTATTCAAGAGCAAAGTCTTGGCCTCTGGAATGGTCGTTGGTTGGTGGTAAAGCAGATGGCCTGTGGCATCCAAGACGGCAAGCTGGTTTCCTGATGGAAGCCCTTTGGTGCGGAGTGCTTTTTGCTCTTTAGCTGAGGCTAAGTAGAGTTCACAGGCAAAATTGCCTTCGTTTGTCTCTCGGTATTCTTGCACTAAATTCTCAAAATTCTGCTTGGCTGCTGCATCAGTAGTTTGAAAGACCCAAAGCAGCCGATTGTTTGTTTTAGCCGAAGCAATAGCTGCTGAAAGCGTTTTGGCTACTACAAGGGGAGCCACAGGGGATTTCCTATCCGGGTCGTAAGCAGGAATATCGGTTTCTTCCTGAAAGGCTATAAGGTGCTTCCAATTTTTAGCACTCTCGGTAGTGGTAGGCAGCAGCAGGTCAGCAGCAGAGGGCTGCACTTTGCTGAAAACTACGGGTTTGTCAGATAAGGAGCGGTCGGTGAGGGTAAGAGTTTCGTTTTCTGAATTGTAGAGAAACTCTAACGAGCTACTCATCGCTTTTTCTGGGTCGATAGAAATTTCGAGGGCATTAGTTTGTTTGCCTATTGAGAAGGTTTCAATGCGAACCGCTTCTTTGGGATTCCCACTGATGCCTATGCGGTAGGCATTTACGAGATAGAGTTTTTCGGTGCGGGGGATACTAAGGGTAAGATGTTCGTCATCTTGCACTTTGTTGTGCAGACATACGTAGGTAACTTCTCCTTGGCTATTTTCGTAGCCTATGTAAATGTAACGCGGACTAACTGATGAGTCGTCATTCCTAAAATGCAATTCCAATTCAGGGCTATTGCCTGACAATCGGCGTAAGCTGAAGGAGTTTCCCTCATTGAAAGCAACAGTTAGTTTTTTGTCGTCCAATGTATAGCGGCCGGAAGCCATCAAGGCATCGGCTCTGTGGTCGGGGTAAAGCCTTAGGCTGAATTCTTTTAATTCTTTGGCGCGATAGATGCCCTCAGAAGGGGTGTTCTGAGCCACAACCCAAGGGGTTAAAGGTAGCAATAGGCATAAAGATAGGTATTTCATCTTTCTGTAAAAGTAATTTTATGGTGAAACAAGGGTTTTTTGAACTGTTCCACTAAAAGTATGCCAAGGTTCCAAAAAAGGACAAAACTTTAAACTAGCTACTAATCAAAGGAAAAAGAGATGTTCTGCTTTGCTGTTTTTTAATTGCTTGGATTCAAAAAAGTCTGATAGTTTTCTCAGTAATATGGATTTTTGAGAGGTGTATGTAAATTTAGTAGCAAGTTGTGAGATATACACAGATTGAGATGACAAGTAGAAGGTAGCAGAAAATTGAAAAGACTTTATGAGATTTTATGTGTTTGAACTTCTAAATGTATAAATTGAGAAGTTTGCTTTTTCTCATCAGTCTTTCGCTTAAGTTAAAGTGAGTTTTATTCCTATAGCTGTTGGTAAGTTAGTATTTACAGAAAGCTGCACGGATTTCAAAGATTTACGGAACACAATACCCCATTTGGCAGCCTGAGATGCAAGATGTACACAGATCTTAAATTTGTATTTTGTTAATTTACCTACAAACACAAAGAAAGCAAGCACAAAAAAACTTTCTATTTTTATGTGTGTTACATCGGTTGTTTGGTATTTATAATTGAAAAGAAATTTTATGAAAGTTATTCGATTCAAAAATATTATACAAAAATTCTTGTTAGGTAATGCTTCAAAAGAAGAGGAAAAGGTACTTAATGAGTTTGAAAAGAGGCTTTTAGCAC
>CAUQNY010000050.1:0-15498 GCA_963519425.1 uncultured Capnocytophaga sp. | reverse complement strand
GTATGCGTAGCTGTACAACCGTATCGGTCTACTACTGTGAAAGTGTGGGTGCCTATATTCAGGTTTTGGAAAATGTAGCTAGTATCCATTACATTGTTAGCTACTACATTACCATTGTGCAAATAGCTGTAAGGTGCAGAATTGTAGAGTAAAGGGTGATTACCATTGTTGACTGTACTTACTCTCACCTCCACCTTTCCTTTGGCTCCTACTTGGGTACAATAGTTATTATTGGCTACACTATTCGTACCTGCTAACACAAGTATTTTAGAGTCGTATACCTCCCAAGTAGTTGCCATTTCTTGCCTACAAGCATTGGCATCTGCAACGACAATGCGGTACGAACCTGTCTGGGTAAAGGTGAAAGACACAGAGGTTTGCGATACAGTAGCTGCTATAACACTCAGTGTAGCAGTACCATTGTAAATGTAGAAAGTGTAAGGAGGCGTTCCTCCTTGTGCTGTGATAGAATGTACGCCTGTTGTGGGAGGAGTACAACCCAAAACGCTATTACCCTCAATACTTAAATTGATAAGGTTAGGCTGTGTTATAGTAAAAAGACGCATTACCTCGCAATCGGTGCTAGTAGCAGTAGCTCGAAAACGCACAGTGTAGTTGCCTGCATAGCCATTCCACACAAAGGAATCATCACCTGGGGTGGAAGCTACAAAAGCAGCTCCATTCACCGAGTACCAGTACTGAGCTCTTGTAAGATTCTTAAGTTGTATTCGGTACTGACCTTGTCCGCCTCTACATTTTGCATTAATAATCTGTTCAGTAGAGGTATTCACTCCAAACTGCTTACCATCTACTATTTGTACCGTAACGCTCTGTGTGAAACCACAAGAGATAGGGCTCTGGTAGACAGTAAGATCGTCAAAAGCAAAATCATTACAGCTACGTGTGTTGTGCTTGGTGCGCACACGTATCTTTAAGCGTTTGTAGGTACCAGGGTTCACCTTCACCACAGAGCTCACCCCCGTGTTCACTCCTGTTCCATCAGAGGCAAAGCGGAACCACGCATTACCATCGCCCCCATTACCAGGTATTTCTTCTGACTCTATTCTTCCTAAAATCTTTTCATTGCCACCTTCTATTACTACATTGCCGCTGTCGTCTAAGGCAACTACCTCCATAATCATCACAGGACGAACACAAGCACTAGATTTCACCAAGTTAAACCCAAACATCTCAAACTCTATCGGCTGATTAGGCAGTACATCTTGCACGTCTTTCTCATAGAAAACTGCCCCTTGAGGGATAAGTTCTCCAAAGTCTACTGCTAGAAAGCGTGAACTGTTGTCAGTGGGATTAGTATGGTCGTTAGGGAACATCGCCGAACCATTCCACCATCCCACTTTAGTTGCAATTAAGTCCTTTTGTCCTGCTACGAAATACAAATTCCAACCCAAAGCTTGTGTACGCGGATCAATGAGTGTATAGGCTGATGTCATTCCTGAAGGAGGCGTTGTATAGGGGTTGCCCTTGCCAAAGTCTTCTTTCAGCAAGATACTTGGCTGGGTAACCGAAGGGTCATCATAACGTATGGTAATAGTATGCACTCCTAGGGCTAACTGACTAAACTGTGCTGTTGATGTTTCTGCACCACCATCCAACTGATACTTATAAGTATAATTAGGCTTGTTATTCTGAATAGTTACTCTGCCACGACCTTGGCAGTCATAAATAACGCCAGCTTGAGAGAAAGCGGGTGCATCGGGTTTGTCCTTCACAATTACTTGAAGATTCTCGCGTGCACAACCTATTTTATCACGTACGGAAAGATTATAGGTAGCAGGCGATAACCACATCTGGCGGGTATCTGTCCAAGTTAGCCCTCCGTCAAAACTGAACTCATAAGGAGGCTGCCCGCCTTGTACATTAGTGAAATGCACCAAGGCCTTTCCTATATTAGCAGTTTCGGTAGCACAGCCTACCAACTGTGCCACCCCTGCTGAAGCGATAAGAGTATTGTTTGAATTCAGCTGTGGAATAGTCATATCCGCAGGACCAATAATGCAAGTCTTGCCCCCGTAAGAGTAATAGATGTGAGGTGTTACTGAGATACCTGCAGGCAAATTATCAATCTCCCTGCTGTCTTGTAGCGGATAATCCTGAAAAGTAGGCAAAAAAGCTGTTACCTTATACTGATAGGTATACGACACAGTGCTCTGTGGCTCAGGAAAGACAATTTTTCCCTTTGCTCCACAAGCATACAACTCGTAAGTAATAGGTCCTATTGTAGGAGGTGGTAGCTCTGTTACTGTTACCGTGCGCACCGTAGTACAGTTGTTGGCATCGGTAACCTTTACTTGGTAAGTACCTACTGTAGTAACTGTAAAAGTATACGAGGTTTCTCCCGTTCCTTGTAGCGACAGACTATTGCCTGTCAGCTCAAAAGTATAACCAAAACTGCTTTTCTTTCCTCCTTGTGCCGAAGCCTCAATGGTAGTAGCATTATTGCATACTATAGGGGTGGTCGCAGCTTCTAATTTCAATTCAGGAATCTTCTCTACCTTTACTCCTCCCTTGGTGAGTGAGCAGTCAAAGGGCGTTTGTACCTCTACATAGTACAAACCATCTGAAGCTCCCAAGATAGTTAGGTCAGTAGTTTTAGTAGCCCCTGTGTTCACTAATATATTGCCTAATGCATTATTCTGCCTCAAAATGTAATTAACAGGAAGATAGGGCATATTGTTCAGTACTACTCGTATTTGCCCCAAGTTAGTATCGCAAGCATACGGCTTGGTGGTTACTGTTATTGTAGGGTCGTACTTATTAATCTGAATTTGAGCTTCGTAAACACAAGGCACTATTTCAGTGCTAGAAATAGTAGTCTGCTTGATAAGTATCTTATAAAGACCTGGGTTCGCAATTTCAAAAGTAGGAGTAGCTTGATAGCCTGTGATAGTAGCGGTATCTTTCATCAGTGCGTACACGTAACCAGAGGCTTGATTGTTCACTGTAATAACTCCTTTGGTATTACAAACGATATGACGATAAGTTAAGGTAGTGCTCAGTGTATTCTTAGTAATCCTAAAATAATAGTAGGGAGACTCGCATCCACCAGGGTAGGAAATACGTACACGGTAATCGCCTGCTGCTGTAAAAGTATGTGTTGAAGCATTTCCCACAGAGTTCCACACACAGCTATCTGTTAGTGGACATTTTTGGTTACTTGGTGGTGTAGGACAAGTACCCCTTTGTTGCCAAGAAAAACCTATAGCTCCTTGAATATCCAAAAGCATCGTAAGGGTAGTTCCCTCTCCACATAAATAAATCTGTGGATATTCACGACCATTATCAGGACAATAATATACCTCTCCACTGAGCTGACCATCACGAATCATATCACCTATGGGGTGCGATTTATTGTATGTGCTAGTAGCTACACTGAATTCCTCGTAGAGGGTTGAGCAACCTGTCTTAGTTTTCATTACTTTATAGGTACCTGGCTCACTAATAGTAAGGGTTTGTCCCGTGCCTTTCTGACCGGTATTTTTTCCTGACGTCTTCTCCCATTTATAGCTATCAAACCCTGAAGTAGCTGTCAGAGCCAGAGTAGAAGTACAAAAAGCAGCTGTTGTTTTATAAGTACAATCGGCAGGCACATTTATTTTGAGGTTTGTTACTCCTTCCTCATCTGCTCCACAACCTATAGCATATTTCTTGAAAGAAACCGTTTTATAATTGGCATTAGGGGTCTTTTCACCATTATATGTAGCAGTAGCTTGGTTATCAATGACATTAGAACAAGGGGTACGCAGGCTGTTGCAGTCTGCTACTACCTTTGCATTGAATGTAATAGTGTGCTTTGCCCCTTTTTTAGGAACAAAAGAGTTGGGAATTGTAATGGTAAGTTTACGCGAAGTAGCGTCATAATGGTAATTAACAGTACCTGAACCGCCAGAAGAAAGCGTAAATTGAGCTTGTCCAAAATCAAAATCTAAGGTAGAAGGCAACACATCTTCTATTTTTAGATTGGTAGCATTGTCGCTGCCCACATTTTGGAAAGAAATACGATATTGCAAAGGCGTGCCCAAATCGACCGTACTACTAGTAACATCTACATTGGTAACAGCATTGTACACCCGTTTTTCAAGTTGAATCTTAGGAGCATCATCATCTATAGTAAGTCCCATCACCATTAGAGTATATTCATCAACACCAGTTCCTTGGGGATGATTATAACCAAATTCCATTGCTAATGAAGTTACATCATTAGGTATTAGAGAATTAGTTGGGTTAGGAATATCAAAAATATCAATATCAAATCCAGCTGCTTTTATTACAGAAGGATTTCCAGAAGTTTGAAGTACATTATTAACAGTATAACCAGTTCCAAAATGATTATATTTGTAATTAGGTCCATTAGGGTTATTTGTACCTTGAATCTTTCCATTAATTGAAACATAGTCTCCCTCATTCCAATTTTCTGCTCCAAAAACAAACATTCCCATACGTGCTTTAACAGGAGCTGGTGCTGAAGGTGTTTTAAAGCCTGTCAGAGTAACATTTTGTTTAGGATATTCCCTACTGATTATCTGCAAGCCATCGTAAATATTAACTTTCTTCTGAGGCATTGTAGTCGGTTCTTCATAAACTATTACCAATGCCCAATCAGATCCTATTCCATAAAATCGATTTGTAGAAAAAACATCTCCTACCCAATAGTTCCCATTAATATTAGAAAGTCCTTTTAATAAATTAGTTACATCCTTATAACAATTATACACTAAATCATTCCCTCTCCTTGTATCATCTAAAACTCTTGGAACATCGGCTGTTAATGTTACATAGGTATTACTTCCTGGCAATCTCAATTTAGCAGTTTTTAGGGCTGCATTATTAATATCTTTACGCGCTATGGTTCCTGCCCAATAAAGTCCTGCCCATTTTACTTTAAAACAAGATGAAGAAGCCTGAGGAATATTAAGTACTTGCATAGAAGAAGCAAAAATAGGCTTATTAGACGCTGAAGAAGTATCCAAATTTAAGAACCCACTTTGATTGCCATAATGACCATTGTTTTTTCCATAACCTTGTACCCCATTCGTCCACCACATCACATTCCCAATGATGGTATAATCCCCATTGAAAGAGTTTCCTCCATTATTATAGCGAACTCCCAACGGAAATTGTGCCATAACACTAAGGGCTGTAAAGAAAAATGCTAAAAAAACAGAGAGTTTTTTCATAGTATCAATATTTTTAATTTTTAAGTTCTTTTCTTTTTTAATGTAAGGATAGAAGCAATTTAAGCCTCAAGCAGCTACACTGCAAGTCCAAAAATAGTAAGCCACTGTGCTACAAGCTACAAAAACTATCTCCAAAGTCAATTCGCGTTGATAATATTTATATCACCCGCCTTGTAGCACAAGCTCTTCTCTTCAGAACTTTTAATTTGCAAATGTACCATTTGGCTATAAAATAAACAAATACTTTTTTTCTTCTTCTCACTTATTTTCACAAAAAAAAACGTCTCCAAACACTTGCTAATAAAGGTTTTAAGCAAAATGTTAAAAAGACGTTAATATTTTCTCACTCAATTGAGGCAACAAAACTAAGTCATCACACAAGAAGCTATATTCTACTCTCCTTCCTCTGACACCTCAATATACTGCATCCGCTCATCTAAATTGCTATCATAAAGGTTATTAATCCGTGCAAGAATACTATTAAAAGTGCCTCCTAACTGTTTGATTTGCGCTTTCAGGGTCTCTTCCTTAAAATCAGGATTATTCCTCACATTGTCGGCTAACACCTTAATTTGCGTTTCAAACAATCGAAAACGCGCTTTCACAGCTGGCACTTGTATACGTTCAGGGAAAGTATCATCGTTCAGCAATTCTTTTAAAACTTCCTCTATTTGTAGCAACCAAAAGAAAACCGAATAGTAGGAACTTTCTACCTGAGTATGCTCAGCAGCTATTTTACTCGCATATTGCCCCACTTTTGGAAAATCTTTAACTGGCAACTCCAATACTGAACGATAAAAAATAGCATTGTCATTCATCTTAGCCTCCCCATCAAAAGAAAGACGCAATGTGTACAAAGCAGACTTCTTAGGGCTAAAAACTACCTTATATTGTTTCCAATCGTCAGAGAGAGAAGTTGTTTTCACATTGTCTCCTGAAGAGACAAGTGGGTCTAAGGAAAAAAATGCAGTATAGACCTCTCGTGTTCCTTCCAAAAAAGAAAGATGAAAACGGTCATAACCTACTTTCTTCGAAATGAATGACCAAGTATAAGGAATTCCTGCTACCAAAAAGCGTTCCCATTGCAGATAGGCAGTAGGAGCTTCTTTGTTTTTCTCAATGCGAAAGACAGTATCCTTAGCACTCTCTGCAGGAGCACGCCAATCCCTTTCAACATACACATTAGTGAGTTCTGTTTGTGAATTGATAGGATACAATCGACTGTAAAGCAACAGACTATCAGGATTAGAAAGAGGCAATGGTGGTGGATTTTTAATTTTAGATGGAGCCATTGCAAGCATCACTTGCAATAGCGACTGGAAGCTGTTCCACTGATAGAGATCTGTTTCTGCCTTAGGGCTAATATCTATCAGTTTAAATTCTTTAAAATCAATTGATTTTACTTTATGAGCTTGTGTAGTAGAATCAGTGATAGAGCGTTCCTCACAAGAAAGTAAAAAAAGAGGTACTATGAAGAGAAAAAAATATTTCATAGAAAAATAAGATATTGTTAAAAACACCAAATCCAGACTTACATACATAAATCTGGACATTAGTGATAAATCTAAAACCTAAATGACTATTTAGCTAACTTGTTCAAATGCTTAGCTAAACTGCTTTTTAAATTCGCAGCTTTATTAGCGTGAATAATGTTTTTCTTAGCAAGCTTATCAATCATTGATACTACAGTAGGAAAAAGAGCTTTTGCTTCTTCTAAGTTTTCTAAAGCACGTAGTTTTCTTACGGCATTACGAGCTGTCTTGTGTTGATAACGATTGCGTAAGCGTGCTGCTTCGTTTCTTCTGATTCTTTTTAATGCTGATTTATGGTTTGCCATTTTTTCTTTGTAATTTGTTTTGCAGTGGTATCTCTAAAGATACTTGATTTTCATTTAGTATAGTAGTCCGTAGGGGAATCGAACCCCTGTTACAAGGATGAAAACCTTGCGTCCTAACCCCTAGACGAACGGACCATTTTATTCAAAACATTGTTTCTCTCTCAATGCGGTTGCAAAAGTACAACATTTTTTTTTACCTGCAATATTTTTGACAACTTTTTTTCAATATTTTTTTTAATACACTGATAATCAAAACACATCATCACCACCTTTCTACTTTACACTTTAGCATTCCAGAAGAAACTGCATTGTATCTACCCCATCAGCATAGTCCCAAAGCTGTGGCATTTGAGTACTTCCAAACGGAATTGCATTTGCGAATAACTCTTCGCCTACCACACATTGTATTTGGTTAGCATCAGCTCTGAGACGTTCTTGTAGCAAAGCAACATCAGTATAGTACTCATAAAATAGCGTAGCAATAGGCGAAGCGTAGTGTCTATCCTCTTTAAGTAGCAAAAAACCATTCTCTAAAAGCTTAAACTGACTCATTAGGTAGACAGCTTTGTTGTAATCATAGTTGTTGGCGTACTTTTGTTCTTCTATTAGAGTCCTATAAGGATAGATAGCCTTAAAAAGAAGATCAAAATTATAATTTTGAGGAACAAACAACTTAGAAACACTGCGGCACCCTAAACCATAATACTGAAAAAGGTCTCTCCCCAACTCTAAAAGAGCTTCAGGGGTTTCACGACCTGTGAGAACAGCTACCGAATTCCGATTCTTGCGGATAATATGAGGCTTCTGTCCAAAATAATACTCAAAATAACGGGCAGTGTTATTGCTCCCCGTAGCCAACACCATATCAAAGTCTGTTATTCTTTCATCACTAAAGTGTACCGCTTCTGCCCATTCAGGTGCAAAAGTGCGTAAATGGGCTACCAGAGCTGGCAAAAGTACAGCGTCATTAGACGATAGTTTGACCACCGCACGATGCCCTGCTGCCAAAACACACAATAAGTCGTGAAAGCCCACCAAGGGAATGTTGCCTGCCATCACTACCAACACACGCTTGGGCGATGAAATAGAATATTCAGTATAGGCCGACAACCACCTGCGAACATTGGGCTCCGAAAGAGCTTCACTCCACACCTGAAAAGCAAATTGTATATTAGCAGGAGTAAACCAACTATTCTGCTGATAGGCCTGCTCAAAAAGAGTTGAAAAAGCATCGGGTTGCGAGAGAAGCTCTCCCAACTGTACTAAATGATGAATCGTTTTTTCTTTCATTTTACCTATTACCTAAAAAGAGGGAACTATTCCTAAGCGAATACCAAATTTAGGATTGCGCACCCCATTAACATCATTGAAATCATTACGCCATACAAAATCCACCCTGATGAAACGAAAGTTGCCCAAACCGATATTCTCTATGCCAAATCCGTATTCCCAGTAGAGCTTCTCTGGCGAGTTGAACACTATATTAGTAAGATTAGCTCGTTTGTTCTTTTCAGAGAGTGTCCCATAAGCAAAACGGGCAAACAGCAAACTCTTGAAGCGCGTCTTTTGCACAAAAGGAATACGGTTAAAAAGAAAACCATCAAAATGATGTTCAAAATACCCATTGATGTAACTATCGGTAATAAAGTCGTAGTAATCCAAGAGAGCAAATGTTTGTGGAGCCGATGAATACGATTGGTTAGCAGGAGTAGGAGCCAACGCTATAAGGGGTGCTGTACCCAACACCTTACCTGCTTCTACCGCTGCGTGCAAAATACCATAACCAAAAAGTGGAATAGGCTTGCAGGCCAAAAGCTGCAACTTGTCGTAATCAAACTTGCTATGGCCTATCCCTTCTACACCTTTAGAGTATTTAAGTGTGTAAGTAGAAAAAAGCTTCTTGCCATAACGTTGCTCAACACCATAACCAAAAACCTTACGCCCTGGAGTAAAAGTAAGTTCACCCCCTGTGTAGAAGTTGTCATACTGGTGCAGCAACTCACCCGTTTTAGGATTCCGATAAGCTATCAAAAAGTCTGTTTCGCTAGCCGAAGCAAGATTCTGATAAGTGCCAAAAACCGAAAAACGCACATTGTTAGCAAGGTCGTAATTAATAACCCCTTGCAGCTTCTTGTTGCGGGTCAAATAGTAGTTTTCGCCACGAGCGATAATGAAGTTAGTAGTCTTCTCAAAGTTCAGTTCAGTATCATCGTGCATCACAAAAGTACCTAACTGTAAATTATCATCTTGAAAACCTGTCCCTATAATTATACGCGGACTGTAAGAAATCAAATACTTACCACTGACACCGTATTTGAATTGCTTGTCTTTAAGCCCATATGCCCCATAGACGTAAACGCGAAATCTATCATCTGTCGAAAAGAAAGAGCGGAAACCTGCCCTGAGGCGCAACCCCTCCACATTATTGCTAGAAAAAGTCTGCCAGAACCTTCCAAACTGCATATAATTACCTATCGGAATGTACCCCGAAGTAACTATATCGGTTAAATCCCCTATCATCTTGATACGCCTGTTATCCCCCACTTGGTGAATAAGCCGTTTGGTTTTTGTCAAGTCAGCACCACCCAAAGTATGGGTATTCCAATAAGTATCATCTTTATAAAATTGGTCTTTAGCGGTCTTCACCACTTGCAAATCGTAGAAATCAGGCGATTTGGGCTTATTGAGTACTATATCCGAAAAAGTAATGTAGTTCTTAATATACAAACCCTTTTCTTCATCTTTCTTGGTGAGAAGGGTAAAGTCTCCTTCTTGTATTTCACGTTCAGGAAGATAGATACTATCATTAGCAATAGTAAAGTATTTTTCAAAAGAGAGACCACGCACCAAATTGATATTGGTTTTAGGAGTGGTGTGCATCTGGATTGATTTGACAATAAAAGTTTTAGCATCTACTTCAAAATTCCCTTCCAAAGCCAAATCCTGATCATCGCGAGGAAAAAAGTTGATGCGGTAGTACGACCGATATCCATCTTGAATCGTGTCGCTGAGCACGTATAAATAAACCCCGTAACCAAACTCAGCCAGTGGACTCACAAAAGGTTTGTTCAGAATCATATAAGTATTGTCATACACATCAAAATCATCAAACGACCTACTGACGCGCTCCAATCCAAACCCCTGTTGAACAATCCCCTGAGAGCGCTCTGCTTCAATATCTACTCTCTTCTTATGCAGCTGATTATCGGCATACACTTTTTCAATCTTCTCAGTCAAATACATAGGAAGTGAAAAAGTTTCTTTGTACTTCTTTCCCGAAAGAATACGCCTAATAGTATCGTATTCTTGCCCTAATGCTTTTTTGAGAAAGAGAGTATCGAGGTTATTCACCCCCAACTCAGTAGTACTGTGCTTTTTATACTGGTAGGCGATTGCATTTTGCAATCCACGTTTTTTCTTGTTCTTCCAAATACCTTGCAGTACGGTGTAGGCAGGATTTTCCTTTTTAGAAAGAGCTTTGGTAGGCTTAGCTACTATAGTTACTTCACTGAGCTGTTCTCCTTCTACCAAAACAACCACTAGTCCCTTAGTGTTATCCTTATCTAAGTGTACCTTCTTAGTAGTATAACCTATGAACGACACTTCCAAATCTCGTTGGCGTTTCTCAGAGTAAAGTGAAAAACGTCCTTCCTCATCGGTATATGCACCAATGGTAGTTTTTGAAAAAAGTACATTCGCATAAGCTATAGGAAGCCCATTTTCATCAATTACTTTTCCAGATACGTGTGTTTGTGCCGAAAGTTGAACAAGGTAAAAAGCTGAAAATAGGAATAGTAGAAAGATTTTTCTCATCTGTTAGCGTATTTTTTGGGGCAAATATAATAAAAAAGCAACAAATACACAAAGAGCGCGCCGCACAAGCTTGTTACTTGTACGGCGCGCTCTTGAGTTCTTAATTTACAGTTCCAAAGCTTGCTTAGGATTGCCATTCATCAGCAATTCCACCGGATTTTCAAGAGCTTCTTTCACTGCCACCAAGAATCCTACTGATTCACGTCCATCTATGATGCGGTGGTCGTACGAAAGTGCTACATACATCACAGGAGCAATCACTATTTGTCCATTGCGTACAATAGGACGATCTACGATGTTGTGCATTCCAAGAATACCCGATTGTGGCGGATTGATAATTGGTGTTGAAAGCATTGATCCAAACACCCCTCCATTGGTAATTGTGAAAGTACCGCCTGTCATCTCATCTACAGTGATTTGTCCATCTCGTGCACGAGTCGCTAATCGTTTTACTTCTGCTTCTACCCCACGGAAAGAAAGGTTCTCTGCATTTCTAATCACAGGCACCATCAGTCCTTTAGGACCAGATACGGCAATAGAAATATCGTAATATTCATAACTTATTTTCTCTTGCCCGTCAATCATTGAATTGACATCGGGGAAGAGTTTCAAAGCACGTACTACCGCCAAAGTGAAAAACGACATAAAACCGAGACTCACATTGTGGTGCTCCTTGAAAGCATCTTTGTACTGAGCGCGCAATGCATAAATAGCTGACATATCAACTTCGTTAAAAGTTGTCAGCATTGCTGTCTCATTCTTTGCACTTACCAAGCGTTCAGCCACTTTGCGGCGCAACATACTCATTTTGGTGCGCACTTCTTTACGCACACCTCCTGTAGGTGTTCCCATTGAAGGCTTAGAAGCTGAGAGCGCATCATTTTTCGTAATACGACCATCTTTGCCTGTGCCCTTCACTGCTTGAATAGGAATTTCTCGTTCAGCCAAAATCTTACGTGCTGCGGGACTAGGTTCTTGTACCTTTGTGTTAGGAACTTGTTGCACAGTAGCTTGAGGTTTCGCAGCAGGGACTTCTATAGGAGAAGCTGGAGTTTCTGCCTTAGGAGCTGGAGCCATCTGAGAAGCAGTAGCTTGAGTCTTAGAAGTAGGAGCTTGTGCAGCGGTATCAATCAGGCAAACTACCTGTCCTACTTTTACAGCCTCGCCTTCTTCTGCCTGCAAGGTAATAACCCCTGCCGCCTCAGCTGGAAGTTCAAGGGTTGCCTTGTCAGAATCTACTTCGGCAATAGCTTGGTCTTTAGTTACGTAATCACCCGTTTTTACAAGCCAACGGGCTATTTCTACTTCGGTTATAGATTCCCCAGGCGAGGGGACTTTCATTTCTAACATAGTTTTTAGGTGTTAGGTGTTAGTTATTTTGTTTTTAGTCGTTATCAAACATCTAAGAATTCTCCTCTAGAAAACAGGAAGTTTAGAAAAGTAGCGGGAAACACTTCGTCTGCTACTTATAGAGTTATATGCTGCACACATCATTTTGCAACAGAGAACGTTGTATCATCTCTTTCTGCAAAAAACAATCCACCACATTGCCTCATTGCCAAATCTATTCATTATCTAATTAGCAAACACTTGTGCGATAGCTTGTGCGTGTCGTTTGCGGTCACGCGTATGACTACCAGAAGCAGGAGCAGCATAAGCAGGCGTACCTGCATAGCGCCAAGGCACAATGTCAAAATTCATTAACATATAGCCATATGCCCCCATATTCTTAGGCTCTTCTTGTGCCCACACAAAGTCTGAAGCATTAGGATATTGCGCTATCACTGCTTTTAGTTGTTCCACCGGTAGAGGAAAAAGTTGCTCAATGCGCACCAAGGCCACATCAGTTCTTCCTAACTTTTCGCGTTCGGCATAAAGGTCGTAATAAAAACGTCCTGAGCAGAATACCACTGTCTTCACTTGCGAAACAATCGCTATTGGGTCATTAATCACCTCTTTGAAAGAGCCTTCAGCCAACTCATCCATAGTCGAAATCACTTGTGGGTGACGCAACAAACTCTTAGGAGTAAACACGACCAGCGGTTTGCGGAAATTAGTCTTCATTTGGCGACGCAATAGGTGGAAAATATTGGCAGGAGTTGTACAGTTTGCCACATACATATTGTTTTCAGCGCAAAGCTGCAAGTAGCGTTCTACCCTTGCCGAAGAGTGTTCAGCCCCCTGACCTTCGTAGCCGTGAGGCAAAAGCATCACCAACCCGTCTTGCACCTTCCACTTATCTTCACCACAACAGATGTATTGGTCAAGCATTATCTGAGCCCCGTTTG
This sequence comes from uncultured Capnocytophaga sp., assembly GCA_963519425.1. GTDB lineage: Bacteria > Bacteroidota > Bacteroidia > Flavobacteriales > Flavobacteriaceae > Capnocytophaga. The sequence goes on along the minus strand of CAUQNY010000050.1, from coordinate 2,362 downwards.
AGAAGTCCCCAAACTGGGCCTCCCAGATGGTAAGGGTTTTAGGTGTAGCCAAAGCATAACCATACTCATATCCCAAAACACCGTATTCTGAAAGCAGCGAATTGTAGATATGGAATGTCCCTTTAGCCAGACCTTTAGATTTCAAATCTTGCAAGAAGCATACCTCCTCTTCAGTATCTTCAGTTTTCAAAACCGCGTGGCGGTGAGAGAAAGTACCGCGTTGCACATCCTCTCCGCTGAGACGTACATCAAAACCTTCAGAGAGCAGAGAACCATAAGCCAAAAGCTCCGCCATTCCCCAATCAATATGGTTGTGAACAAAAACAGCCTCTTTGCGGTCAGCCACTACCTTTTTCACTTTGCTAATAAAGTTCTTGCCCTCAGGAAGTTCAGTAAGGTGGCTAGCTATGTCAGTGAGCAACTCTTTGCTCACTTTAGTATCTACCTTTTCAAGCATCTTCTCTGGCGAAGCGATAACAAAACCTTGCCATTCTGTCTGCATAAAAGGCTTGATAACCGTTAGCGGCTCCTTGCGCGACATTTCAAGGTCAGCATCGAGAAGCGCTTTGTAATTATTTTCAATTTCTGTTACAAAATCTTGAGACACTACCCCCTCCCCTATCAATTTTTGAGCGTAGAGGTTGCGTGGGTTGTCATGCTTACCTATAATTTTGTACATCTTAGGCTGAGTAAAACGTGGTTCATCACCCTCGTTATGCCCATATTTGCGGTAACCTATAAGATCAATAAAAATATCTTTGCCAAATCTCTGACGGAAGTCTAAAGCAAAGAGAAAAGCGTGTACTACAGCTTCAGCATCATCAGCATTTACGTGCAAAGCAGGAGCATCATTCACCTTAGCTATGTCCGTACAATACATAGATGAGCGCGAATCAGTATAGTTTGTAGTGAATCCTACCTGATTGTTGATTACAATGTGCACAGTACCTCCCGTTTGGAAGCCCCTTAGTCCACACATCTGCACTGTTTCATACACTATCCCCTGACCGCATACAGCCGCATCACCGTGAATGACAATAGGCAAAGTTTTGCGTATATCATCAGCACAATACTTATCTTGCTTGGCGCGGGCAATTCCTTCTACTACAGCAGCCACAGTTTCCAAGTGCGATGGGTTAGGAGCCAAATTCATATCTATGCTTTTGCCCGAACGGGTAACGCGCTCAGCCGTAATCCCCAAGTGATATTTAACATCGCCGTCAAACCACCCGTCCATCTCGTAGTCTTTGCCATCAAATTCCGAGAAAATATCCTGCGGATTTTTACCAAACACATTAGCCAAGACGTTAAGTCGGCCGCGGTGTGCCATCCCTAAAATAAGGTGATTAACACCTTTCTCAGCAGCAGCTTCTACCATAAAATCAAGAGCGGGCACAAGAGTATCATTACCTTCTAGCGAGAAGCGTTTTTGACCTACGTACTTAGTATGTAGAAAAATTTCAAAGGAAGTCGCCTGATTCAATTTCTCTAACAGCAAGCGTTTTTCCTCTTTAGAAAAGGAAGGAGTATTATTGTTCTTTTGAAGTCTTTCTGCTATCCATTGGCGTATTTCTGCATTGAGAATATACTGATATTCTATTCCAATAGACTGACAGTAAATCGCTTTGAGGGTAGCCACAATCGTGCGCAAAGAAGATGGAGGCAGGCCTATTTCCTTGGCACTGTCAAAAATGGTATCTGCATCAGCTGAAGAAAGTCCATAGTTTTCGATGTCTAAGGTAGGTGTATGAGGTTCACGCGCTCCCAACGGATTGCATTGGGTAAACAAGTGTCCATAAGTGCGATATCCTTTGATGAGATTAAGCACTTTGAACTCTCTTTCCACTTTTTCAGAGAGGCCAGCCCCCTCGTTGGCTACTACTTGTTGTACCATCACAGGCACCACTTCCTCTACAGAAGCTCCGTATTGCTCTTGAGCAAAATCAAAGCCCTGAAAAAAAGCACGCCAACTAGGTTCGATAGCATCTGGATTTTCAAGATACTTGTCGTACAAATCACCAAAATACGCCGTACTTGCGGCATTCAGAAAAGAATACTTATCCATAAAATAGCAGTTATATTCGTTTGTGTTCGTTAAACGTAGGCAAAGGTAATATTTTGTTTTGAATTAACCATACTTTTTCGTAAGAAAAACTCAACCACTTTATTAACCACTTGTTTTACAGAGATAAAACTTTCTAAAAACCATCTCACTTTCTATTCTAAAAAAGACATTCAACTTCTAATTCTTACGATTTATAACCTTTTACTCTCATCTCCTAATACTTTCTCTTTCGAAGAAAAGACAAAAGAAAAACGAAGGAGCAAGCAAGTTTCTTTCTTTGACACATACAACAAAAAA
>CAUQNY010000049.1:0-15569 GCA_963519425.1 uncultured Capnocytophaga sp. | reverse complement strand
GCCAAATGGACATCAAAATCAAAGGTCTTTCTTACGAAATACTCGAAAAAGCCTTGAATCAAGCTCGTGAAGGACGTATGCACATCTTAGGTAAAATCACCGATACGATTGCACAACCTAACCCAACAGTAAAACCTCACGCTCCTAAAATTGTTAAGATGGATATGCCTAAGGAATACATCGGGGCATTTATTGGTACAGGAGGTAAAAATATACAAGAGTTACAAGCTCGCACCCATACTACTATTGTGGTGGAAGAAGTGGATGAATTGGGCATCGTAGAAATATTGGGTACTGACGAAGCTGGCATTCAAGAGGCTATTGAAGCAGTAAACGCAGTGAAATTTGAACCTGTAGAAGGTGAAACTTACACTGTGAAGGTAGTACGTTTGGTAGAATTTGGAGCTTTTGTAGAGTTTGTACCTGGCAAAGACTCATTACTCCACATCTCAGAAGTGTCTTGGGAGAGAATTGAGAAGATAGAAGATGTTCTAAAAGAAGGGGATGTTATAGAGGTTAAGTATTTAGGTATTGACCCTAAGACTAAGAAAACAAGAGTGTCGCGCAAAGCTTTATTGCCACGCCCAGAGCGTGCAGAACGTCCCGCTCGCGAAGATCGCCCAAAATCAGATAAGCCTTTTAATGGTAAACCGCGCAACGAGCATCGCCCTAAACAAGGCCATAACAATCAAGAGAAGTAAAATTTCTTTCAAGTAATTTATCACAGGAGGAGGTGTTCAAAAAGATTTTTGAATGCCTCCTTTTTTGTTATTAGAAAAAGATTTATCTTTGCACTCAAAAAAGAAACTTATAATATTATGAGATGGGAAGGAAGAAGACAAAGCAGTAATGTAGACGACCGCCGTGGAATGCGCGGCAAAGGAGGTTTAATAGCAGGAGGAGGCATCGTAGGAGTAATTGTACTCCTATTACAACTCTTTGGTGGAGAAACAGGACAACAGGTAGCTTCTGTAGTTAATCAAGTGGCAGGGGGCAGTGGGAACCAACAGGTAGAACAAGTCGCTCTGACTGCCGAACAAAAGAAAATAGGTGAATTTACAGCTACTGTATTGGCAGACACCGAAGATGTATGGGAGAATGTCTTTTCTCAAAACGGTTTAGGAGCATACAAAAAGCCTACTTTAGTGCTTTTTACGGCTAATGTGAACACAGGCTGCGGTACGGCTTCATCGGCAGTAGGGCCTTTTTATTGCCCAGCTGACCAGAAACTATATATGGATATGGATTTCTTTGAAGAGCTGAAGACGCGTTTTGGTGCTAAAGGTGGTGATTTTGCTATTGCTTATGTAATGGCACACGAGGTAGGACATCATATTCAAACACTTTTAGGTACCTCAATGCAAGTGCGCCAAAAACAGCAAGGGCTTTCTAAAGCTGCAGCTAACAAATGGTCGGTAGCGCAAGAGTTACAAGCTGATTTTTATGCAGGTGTTTGGGCTCACCACAACCAGAAATACTTGGATGCTGATGATATAGATGAAGCTCTTAGTGCTGCTCACGCTGTAGGTGATGATGCTATTCAGAGACGTATGCAAGGACAAGTAGTGCCAGACTCGTTTACCCACGGCACTTCAGAACAACGCAAGTATTGGTTTAGCAAGGGTTATAAAACAGGCGATATTCGCCAAGGGAATATAAATACTATTTATGAACAAACAAGTAATCGTTAGGGACTTAGGTAATAAGGACTACAAGGAAACGTGGGATTACCAAGAGATGCTTTTTGAAGAGATTGTAGCTCAGAAAAGAGCTAATAGAACTAATGAGGTGTCTAACCCTACTTCTAATTACTTTTTATTGGTAGAGCATCCCCACGTATATACATTAGGCAAAAGTGGGCACATAGAAAATCTACTGATTGATGAGGCCGCTCTGAAAAGCAAAGGAGCGACTTTTTATAAAATTAATAGGGGAGGGGATATTACATATCACGGCCCAGGACAGGTAGTAGGATATCCTATTTTGGATTTAGATAACTTCTTTACAGACATTCACAAGTATTTGCGTTTTTTGGAAGAAGTGATTATTCGCACATTGGCTGATTATGGACTTAAAGGAGAACGCAGTGAGGGAGAAACAGGTGTTTGGTTAGAAGTAGGAACACCTTTTGCACGCAAGATTTGTGCAATGGGAGTGCGCAGTTCTCGTTGGGTAACAATGCACGGTTTCGCGCTGAATGTAAATACTGATTTAGGATATTTTGATAATATTATTCCGTGTGGTATCAGGGGGAAAGCAGTAACTTCTTTGAATTTAGAGTTAGCTAAGGAAAAGGTAGAGGAAGCTTTGGTAAAAGAGCGGATTCTTAAACATTTTGAGGAGCTTTTTGAAGCTACTTTAGTTAGGGAATAGAGATTAAAAATAAAGGAAAATCTTTTCAGCATCTAGATTCTATTCATAATAGATTTTTGTAGTGAGATATGGTATTTTGAACATTAGCAAAGCTGTTTTTAGAATTGTAAATACCATATTTCTATGAGCTATAGTTAGATAAGTGTCTATAAAATGACTGTTGTGAAAATCTTTTATAGAAGACAAACTAAATAACTGAGAACTGATTTTTGAAGCTATTGAACAAGCTTCTTATATTATAAAAGAGAAGATTACAATTTATTTTTGCTTTTCAAGAGGTTTTTAAATATTAAAGAATGTTAAAACTTTTTGTGTAAAATAGAAAAGGGAAATATGAATGAAATACTTTAATTGTCTAAAAATCAGTTGTGAAAAAGAATTGTGTTAGTGTAAAATTGGGAAAGATAGTGTTAAAATAAACGTAAAAAATTAGATAGTTAAAAAAAAAGTTGTACTTTTGCACAGTTTTTATGACTAAAGATATTAAAGAAACTCAATTGCAAACAATATAAAAAGACGGTTCAATTATGATTAAAAAAGCCTTATTTTCTGTACTTACAACGCTATTTTGCACTGTGTTATTTGCACAACAAGAATCGCAATACACACAGTATATGTACAACACTATGCTCTTTAACCCAGGCTATACGGGGTCTCGCGACGTAGGTAGCCTTTTTGGTATGTTTCGTGCTCAATGGTTAGGGATTAAAGGAGCTCCTATGAATGGAAGTCTTAGCTATCATCAGCCAATGCAGAGCATTCGTAATGTGGGATTGGGAGGAAGTATTTTTCGTGAAGAAATAGGTCCTCAAACACAAACAGATTTAGCTGTGGATGTTTCTTATACGCTTAATTTTGAAAATTCAAAATTGGCTTTTGGTATTAAGGGATCTGGTAGTTTCTTCCAAATAGACTATGACAAACTTGATAAACGAGATGGTGGAGATCCAGAACTTTCAGGTAATGAAAGCCTTTTTTCTCCTAATATAGGAGCAGGGGTTTATTGGTATACTGATAGGTATTATCTTGGTTTTTCTGTGCCTAATATGTTGGAGACTACTCATTATAACGACAAGCAGGTTTCAGTTCTCAAAAATTCTCAGCACCTATATTTAATAGGAGGTTATGTGTTTAACTTGAGTGATAATGTAAAGTTTAAACCAGCTGTATTATCAAAAGTAGCTTTTGGTGCCCCTATACAAGTAGATGCTTCTGCAAACTTTATGTTCAATGATAAATTTGTCATTGGAGCAGCTTATCGTTGGTCAGCAGCAGTGAGTGTAATGGCAGGTTTCCAGTTTAACGAGCGTTGGTTTGCAGGCTATGGTTATGACTATGAAACTTCTGACTTACGCAAGTATAATTCTGGCTCGCATGAGATTTTTCTCCGTTATGAATTAGTGAAAACTTATAAGAAAATTGTATCACCTCGATTCTTCTAATTTAGCTTAAGAATAAGAGTTGTGAACTTCTAATTGTGAAATATAAATAAAAGAAAATGAGATTATTAACTATTGGTGCTGCTTTATTAAGCACAACGATGCTCTTTGCCCAAAACGACAAGGAACTGGAGAAAGCAAACGAGCTATACAAGAACTTTTCCTATATTGATGCTATCAAAATTTATGAACGAATAGCTAAAAAAGGATATGTAAACCAAGAAATGCTTGAAAGTCTTGCGAACGCTTATTACTACAATGCAGAGTATAAAAATGCTTTGCCTTGGTACAAGCAGCTTTTTGATGGTAACTATCAGTTGAAGCCTGAATATTACTACAGATATGCGCAGGTGCTAAAATCAGTAGGAGAGTATGATCAAGCAAACAAGATGATGGCTAAGTTTGTAGAACTTACCAATGCTAATGATACTCGTGCGGCTCTTTATGAGGAGAATAAGGATTATCAAAAAGCTATCAAAAAGAATTCAGGTCGTTTTCAGTTGCATAACGCTACTATAAATACTGAAAATTCTGAGTATGGTTCTGCTTTTTACGGAGATAAGATTGTTTTTGCAGGTGCTACTGATGGAAAATCGGCAAAAGGAGGGGTTTCTCAGTGGACAGGAGAAGGATACTATGATCTTTACGAGGCTGACCATTTTGACCAAAAATTAGGTGCTCGTAAGCCTTTCTCAAATACTTTGAATACTCAGTTCAATGAATCAACAGCTGTGTTTACAAAAGATGGTAATACAATTTACTTTACTCGTAACAACTATGTAAACAAAAAGTTAGGAACAGATATTGAGAATACTATCTTATTGAAAATTCTTCGTTCTACTAAAGATAAGAATGGTAAATGGGGAAAAGCTGAAGAACTTCCTTTCAATAGCGATCAATATAATGTAGCGCACCCAGCATTAAGCCCTGATGAAAAGTATTTGTATTTTGCTTCTGATATGCCAGGGTCTTTGGGTAACTCAGATATTTATCGTGTTCAGATTATTGGTAACAATCAATATGGAAAACCAGAAAACTTAGGTAATGTTATTAATACAGCTGGACGTGAGTCTTTCCCTTATGTTTCCAAAGAGAATATTCTGTATTACTCCTCTGATGGAATTCCTGGATTAGGAGGTTGGGATATTTTTGCTGTGAAATTTAAAGAAGATGGTTCAACTACTAAACCTGTAAATATAGGTCAACCAGGGAATAGTGCAGATGATGATTTTTGCTTTGTCCTCAATTCTGATACCCGAATAGGTTTTTTGAGTTCTAACCGCCCTGGAGGAAAAGGTCGTGATGATATTTATAGTTTTCATGAAGATGTACCATTGATGTTTGATTGTGAGCGTCCTTTGAAGGTAATTGTTAAGAATGCTAAGACTAAAGAAGTGATAGCAGATGCTTCTATAACTTTATCGGACAAGATGATGGCACAGCTTGACAAGCAAAAAACTGCTGCAGATGGTAGCTTTACATTTGAGAAAATAAATTGTAATGACGATCCTCACTATTACCTACGTGGAGAAAAAGAGAAGTTTGAAACTGCTGAAATGAACGTAGTGCTTAAAGAGGAAGGAGATGACCAAGTGTATGAAATATTGCTTAAGCCTCGTGAAATAGCTATTAAGAAAGGTATGGACTTGGCTAAGGTATTTGAAATTAAAGAGATTAAGTTTGATTTAGGCAAGGCTGATATTCGTCCAGATGCTGAAGTAGAACTTAATAAGATTGTAGAGGCATTGCGTCAATATCCTAAGATGAAACTTGATATTCGTTCGCATACTGATAGCCGTGGTTCTGATAGTGCTAATATGAAGCTTTCTGACCGTCGTGCTAAAGCTACTATGCAGTGGATTGTTAATCAAGGTATCAAGAGCAATCGTTTGAAAGCAAAAGGTTATGGAGAATCTCGCTTAGTGAATAAATGTCGTAACGGTGTTAAATGTACTGAAGAAGAACATCAACAAAACCGTCGCAGTGAGTTTATCGTAATCTCAATGTAATAGAAGAAAAAGAACTAAACTTTTATAATCAATAGCAATCGCTTTGTCAGAATCAAATCTATTGGTTTTGACAAAGTTATTGCTATTATTTTAAAATTAAAAATAGCTACTGATGAAAAAACTTTTTTTTGTATTAGCTCTTCTAGGAAGCTTTCAGGTAGAGGCTCAAAGCAACTCAGAAAAGGAAGCTCTCAGAAAGGCAGCTAATTATTACAAGAGCTTAGATTATGTGGATGCTATCAATGCTTACGAAAGTATCGCACGTCGTGGGGTAGAAAACCAAGAACTTTTAGAAAACTTAGGGAATGCTTACTATTACAATGCTGATTATAGCAATGCTAATAAATGGTATGCTAAACTTTTTTCTACAAAAGATCCTAAGACTAATAAACCTCTCAGTATCAAATCTGAATATTACTATCGCTATGCACAGACATTAAAATCTACGGGGGATTACGATGCGTCTGACAAGATGATGGAACAATTTGTTGCTTTAGCAGGCCAAACTGATGCGAGGGCTATTCTTTTTCAGAAGAATAGGGATTATCAGGCTGAAGTACGCAGAAATTCAGGGCGTATGGAACTCAATCTTCTTAAAATTAATACTCGAAAATCAGAATACGGAACAGCTTTTTATGGTGATAATATAGTGTATGCTACTACTAAAAGTGGTTTTCTTAAACGTCGTTCTGAATGGACAGGAGATAATTTCTATAGCCTTTACGAAGCAAATACCGATAGCCTACAAGCCTTTAGAAAGGCAAAACTGAATGGAATTAACACAAAGTTTAATGAATCAACAGCAGCCTTTACAAAAGATAAAAATACGATGTATTTCACACGTAATAATTTTATTAACAATGAAGTAAAGACTAATGGAGAACAAACTGTACTATTGAAAATATTCAGAGCCTCTAAAGATAAAAGTGGCCGTTGGGGCGATGTACAAGAGATGCCTTTCAATAGTAATATTCACAGTGTAGCGCATCCTGCATTAAGCCCAGATGGGAAGTATATTTATTTCACTTCAGATATGAAAGGGACTATAGGAGCTTCTGATATTTATCGTGCTCCTATCTTAAAAAGTGGTGGCTACGGAAAACCTGAAAACCTTGGTGAACGTATAAATACGCCAGGAAGAGAGTCATTCCCATTCATCTCAGATGATAATATTTTGTATTACTCTTCAGACGGGTTCCCAGGCTTAGGAGGCTTGGATATTTTTGCCGTAAAGTTGGATGAAAAAGGAGAACCAATTACTAAACCTATAAATATAGGTCGTCCAGCTAATAGTTCGGATGATGATTTTTGTTATGTTATCAACAGTCATACTCATATAGGTTATCTTACTTCCAATAGACCGGAAGGGCGTGGAAGTGATGACATCTATAGTTTTTATGAGCATACGCCGTTACGTTTCACTTGTCAGTATAACCTAAGTGGGGTAGTGCGAGATGCGACAACCTCTGAGGTATTACCTGCGGCTAAAGTATCATTATGGGATGCAAATAGTACACTATTAGAAGAGACAACAGCTAATAACGAGGGACACTTTAGCTTTCTCTACACTGCTGACTGTGGAGACTTACAACTGTTATTAAAAGGAGAGAAAGAAAAGTATTTTTCTGCTGAGCAAACGCTTGCTCTTAACAGTCAAAAGGAGGTGGTAGCTGAAGTGCGTTTAACTCCTATGCCTGTAGAAGAGAAAAAGGAAGAGAAAAAAATAGATGTAGGTACAGACTTAGCTAAAGTATTACAAATAGAGAATATTTATTTTGATTATAACAAGTCTAATATACGTAAAGATGCTGCTATACAACTAGCTAAGATAGTAGCTATTATGAAAGAGTACCCTACAATGAAGGTAGATGTACGCTTACATACTGATAGCCGAGGTTCAGATAAGTATAACTTAGCTCTATCTGAACGCAGGGCAAAATCTACCGTTAAATGGATTACTTCTAGAGGAATTAAGAAGAACCGTATTTCAGGCAAAGGTTATGGAGAGACACAGTTGGTTAATGACTGTGGTAACGATGTCCCTTGCACTGAAGAACAACACCAAGCTAACCGCCGTAGCGAGTTTATAATTATCTCAATGTAAAATTTAAAGAAAGTAAAATTTATATAAAAAGCTTCAAGGAACAAAGAATCTCTTTCTTTGTAACTTGAGGCTTTTTTACTTTTATTTTTTGCTGTTCAATTTCTTTTGAAGTTGCTGTGCAGAAGCTATATAGTTATTCCAGTAGTTAAGGGATGAATATACAACGATATTCCTTTAGCAGATATTCTCGTTCATTTTAAACACCTTTAAATCTATTTTTTACATTTAGATTTTCTGATTTTGTTTTATTAAAGAACATCTTAACTCTAACATCAATACTTTTTAAGGCTTGATATTTGCTGTTCTATAGAAATTCGTTAAATGTTTGTTAAATGTTTTTTAGGTATTAGAAAAAGTGTTACTTTTGCTCTCTAAAATTAAGTCAAAAAGATTTATAATGCGTACAAAAAGACTCAATGAGGCACGGTTCCGCTTTTTTAGCGCCCTGCTATTTTTTTGTGTATCAGTGTTTGTGTCTTCTCTGTGGGCGCAAACATTTCAGCCTATTCCCACACAAACCTTTGCTTGTGGGAATCCGCCTTTTAACATTACAGCTCAGGTGTCGGGAACTTCAGGCACAGTGAACTACGAAATGTATTTCAATGGGGTTCATTACCGCACCCAAGTGAATAACCCTACTTTTACGCTCAATCAGCCTGGTTTGTATAGGTTGAAAGTAACCAATGGAGCGTGGGCGCAAACGCATTCTTTTTGGGCGTTAGGGGCACCTCCTCTTTTCGCAAGAGCTATTGTGGTCAAGCAGGTAGGCTGCGAGACAGGTGCTAATGCTAGTAAGGGCTTAGTGCGTATAATGAATCCTTTTTCTGAACGTCCTGCAGGAGGTTTTGAATACAGTTTTGACAACAAAGCTACTTGGACTACCAATAATGAACGTTGGATGTCTCCAGGCAATTACAAGCTGTACGCTCGCACTACAGGTAATAATTGTGATCTTTACGAGATGACGGCAGTTGTGCTCAAACCTAAATTTGAAGCTACTGTTCAATCTCTTTGCAATGGTACTGGAGTGATAAGTATCAAAGCAACTGGCTTAGAGACTTTAGATGGTGATACTTATCAAGCTACCTATTCATTAGATGGAGGCACAGCTCAAACGAGCTCTGTGTTTAACAATGTGTCGGCCGGAATCCATACCATTACAGCTACAGCTACTCGTCCGCAAACTACTGCTTGGAAGACCATCTTCTTAGAGACTTTTCAGGAGGGCAACTTTGTGCAGCCTAATTGTAGCATTAGCAAGTATTATTATTATGAGACTGGTAGTGCTGCAAATGTGGAATACGATGGTAATGGGAACCCTAAAACAGTAGATTCTCAGCCAGGAGTGATGAATGACGGTGAATACTATCTGAAATATATTCCCTATTCTTCTACTACCAATGAAACTTATCCTTCTCATATTAGGAAAATAGTGCCCAGTAAATTTCCACGGATGCTTTACATTCCTAAATATGCTTCTACTACCGAAATACACTCTCCTGCGATTTATACAGCTGGGATAGATGTACTCCCTAATGAAGAGATGCGTTGGACATTTGATGCCTTCAATATGATCAAGACAACGAATCCTTATATAACAGATGATGCTACTAACCCTAATCTACAAGTGCGCATTTACGCTACTTTAGAAGATGCAGAGGCAAATAACAATAACTATCTGTACGAGTCTACTCCTTATCGTGTTCCTAAGAATGTCAATGAGAATTATTGGTACATTCTAGAGGGTGATGTGCCTGCTGCTAAAATAGGCAATCGCAACAAAGTATACTTCCAGATTCGAAATCTTACAGTGTCGCTATATGGAAATGACTTAGTGTTAGACAATATCCGTTTGATTCAGAAGCAAACCGACTGTGCTCATACTTTTACTGAGAAAATTGCAGTAAATGTAACACCGCAGGTGCCAGTCTTTAGTCCTATAATGACTTACAACTGTGGTAGCAACACTGCGAACTTAACAGTTACCTCTACCATTGCTACAGGGTTTACTTATTCTTATAAACTCGACAATGGTGCTTTCCAAACTTCTAATGCCTTCACCAACTTGTCGGTAGGGGTACACACTATAACAGTGAGCTACAAATATACTACTGCCAGCAATACAGTAGTGCTTTTTCACGACGATTTTGGTTCAGGGGTGGTTCCTATGAAAACCCCTTATATGAACAATTATACTTATTTTGAAGGTTTTACGGGCAAAAAAGCAAAAGCTGCCAACGGTTCAGAAAGAGGTCTTTGGCCTGACAATGGCAATGGTGGTGATATCCCTTCTAAAATACAAAATCAAGAGTATACCGTACTTTCCAAAAACTTTGGAGACTACGATATGATTGAGCACGACAATATTATTTACCCCAAAGACAAAAGTGGAGATCCTTATGGAAGAAGTTTGTTGGTGTTCCAAAATAATTATCACGCAGGTAACTTTGTGATTTACGAACGTGAGTTTGAGGTCATTCCTCATCGAGAGATGCGTTATTCACTTAATGCTTTTAATATTATAAAGGCAGGTTATGCAGGAATGAACGCTGCCGAGAATCCTACCATACGAGTAGAAATTTTGGATGAGATTGGAACGCTACTCCAAACGAATACTACAGGGAACCTTCCTCATTCGTCTAATGAAAATCAATGGGTAGGGGTAGGTATTTACACCTTGCCTGCTGCTACTGTAGGGGCTCGCACCAAGCTAAAGATAAGAGTATCGAACTCTAATCCTACAGCAGGAATGAGTACTGCTTATGCTATTGACGATATTATAGCAGTGCAAGATGCGATGATAGCCCCTTGTACCACTTCTCTTACACTTACAGTAGCTCCTAAGGTAACGCAAGCCTTTGCAGGGGTTACCAAACTGATAGGCTGCGGTACAGGCGCTGAGGCAGGAAAAGCCGAGGTAACTATAGCCAATGTAGAAGGCGGTAATGGATCTTACGAATATAACTTTGATGGTACTACTTGGACAACTACTAATGTAGGATGGCTAACAGCCGGTACGCATACGGTTTCAGTACGTGCTGCAGGCACAGGTAGTAGCTGTCCATACAATATGAGCGTAACGGTACCAGCCGCTTTGGCTCAGCCTACTATTAAAACAGAGGTATTCTACGGCTGTGATGGTCGTCCTATCCTAAAAGTAGGAGTAGAAACCCCCGACCCAGCGCTCAACTATCTTTATAAATTAGATGGAGGAGCCTTTACAACCACTTACATTTTCAACAATATTGCTACAGGTACTCACCAAGTGAGTGTACAGTATGAACACAGAACTACCCCATCGCCTGTGATGCTGCTTAAAGAAACCTTTGGCAGTGGCCCAAGAACAAGCTTGCCAGCAACAACAACACCAATGCCTTTTGGAGCAGGAGTAGGCTATTATGAAGTAACCAATCCTACACAATATAATGCTATTTACGCTCCTTCAGGAGGGGCTGGTTATGGAAAAAGTATGTTGTCATTAGCTTGTGCTCCAAATCACGTATGGGTACCTGTTCCAGATCATACTTCTGGAGGTACTGATACACAAGGACGTTTCTTCTTAACAAATGCGCAAGCAGTTCTTTCTGATGGTGATGTGTTCTATAAAAAGAAAGTAACAGGAATAGCTCCTAATTCTGAAATAAAATGGGAATTTTTCATTTTGAATCTATTCCGTGAAGATGAGAAAATGGGAGGTACTCAAGATGCTATTAAGCCTAATATTCGTGTAGTATTAGTGGCAAATGATAACACAGTGATAGCTTCTAAAAATACAGGAGAGGTTCCTAACTCTATTTGTGGTGCAGGTCTTAACAATTGGCATAGATATAATGGAACATTTAACTCTGGAAACCATACAGAATTTACCATAGAGTTTCGTTCTAATGGCTCAGCATCACACGCTTGGGGTAACGATTTCTGTATAGACGACATCACTGTTTACCAAGTGCCTAAGGCTTGTGGCCAAGTAGTTTCTGCAACTACTAATGTAACCACAAACCCTGTTGGAATTCCTACTTTCAATGCAAATATAAGCAACTGTAGCAATACCAATAGCACGATCACTTGGGTAGCATCGCCTACTACTGGCTATACCTACACCTATACTATTCAAGGAGGTACAGCTACCAGCTCGAATGTATTTAACGGTTTGGCTACAGGTACCTATACCTTTACGGTAAACTATGCACCTGTTTCTAATACGATAGTACTACTTAACGAAGACTTTGGAGCAGGTACAGACGCTGTGAAAAACCAATATGTAGGTAAAGAATGGTATTTTAATAACAACACCGCCGCTGGCTATACCGCTTATAACGGTTATGGACAAACACAAGCACACTCAGCAGGGGCAATGTTGTGGACTGGAGAATATACAATTGCTAAAAGTTTGTTAATTAAAAATATAGATTGGAGAGACCCTGTAGACCATTCGGGCAAACCTAACGGAAGAGTATTGTTTGTAGATGGAGCATTTGCTGCTACTAAACAAGATGTATATACGCGTAAAGTGTCAGTGGTACCTAATACACCACTTACTTTCAATGCTTCATTTATCAGCTTAGTAGATGTTACTAAAGTTAACCCTGTCGATAATCAGCCTCCATACCATTCTCAAGTACAATTACAATTGTACGAAAACGAAGCAGCCTATTTGGCTAACCAAACACCGGCGTTCCAAAATAATATTTATTATGTATCGCCTTCTACTTCAGCTAATGACTGGCGTACGCAAACTCTTACGCTTACAGGAGCACAAGTGGGCAACCGCACTCAGTTTTATGCGGTTATCAGAATGCACAATGTAAGCTGGAGAGGCCACGACCTAGCAGTAGACGATATCATCGTGAAGCAAACCATAGCTTGCCAAGCTACTGTTACCGCCACCGTCGCAAACCAAGTGCAAAAAGCCTTTGCAGGAGTTACCAAACTGATAGGCTGCGGCACAGCAGCTGAGGCAGGTAAAGCCGAGGTAACTATTGCCAATGTAGAAGGTGGTTCAGGAACCTACGAGTACAGTTTCGATAATGGCCTTAGTTGGGTGGCTACCAATGTAGGTTGGCTACCAGCAGGCACGCATACAGTTTCAGTGCGCGACGGCATTAGCAAGAGCTGTCCATACAATATGAGTGTAACGGTACCAGCAGCTTTGGCACAACCTACTATCAAGACAGAAGTGTTCTACGCTTGCGACGGCAAGGCAATCTTGAATGTAGGGGTAGAAAATCCTAACCCAGAGCTAAAATACTTGTACAGTTTAGACGGTAGTACCCCTAGCACTACCTATGTATTTACCAATGTGTCAAGTGGTACCCACCAAGTGAGTGTACAATATGAACACAGAAGTGTACCTTCACCAGTGATGTTGATGAAAGAGACTTTTGGTGTAGGAGATCCAACTTCTTATGCTGGAGTAAAGGCAGGAGATTTTACCTATGAAGATCCTAGAACACAGAGTGTATGGGGTAATGGTAAATATACTGTAGCAGCTTATAAAGACTTAGTAGCACCTTCTGTTTATGGTAATGCAAGAACAAACTTCTATTATGATCCTATTACAAGACCTAACGGAGTTTTCAGACACGAACCAAAAGGAACTACTACAGGAGCTAATGATGATAGATTCCTTTATGTAGATATGGCGACTAATGTTTACAATAAAGTATTCTTGGAAAAAGTAGTAGACATTAATCCCAATAATGCGATAGAGTTTAGTTATCAGTTACAAAGTGCCGATGGGCCTAATGCAGGTATGGATATGCCTAATATGGAGATTAAGATAGTAGATGCGAATAATCCATCAAACGTACTAGGTTCTATACAGTCAGGTTTTGTGCCGCACGATGGTCAATGGCATCTTATCTCATCAAAAGATTTAGGAACGATTAATCCTAACGGAGTTACCCGTGCTAAAATTCAATTTATAAACAAACAAAGTAGCGGAAATGGTAACGATGTATATATAGACGACATCACTGTTTACCAAGTACCAAAAGCCTGTGGTCAGGTAGTAAGTACTACGCAAATAGTAACAGCTAATGGGCAAGATATACCTGCTTTTACGGTAAGCAAGACATATGATTGTGCTACAGGTAAAGGAGCTCTAACCGTAACCCCAACGGCTACTACTGGCTTTACTTATACTTATACATTGGGTAGCACCACTTATACTAGTACTACAGCTACCTTTACAGGTTTAGATTTAGAGCAAACTTATACAGTTAGCGTAAGTTATCAAGCAGTAAGCAATACAGTTACCTTGCTTAATGAAGATTTTGGTACGGGTACTGTTACTACGAGCCCTTATGTACCGTCTGAGTATAATTACCAACCTATAGATGGTCAAATTCACGGAAATCAACCTCGTGATTATAGAGTAGCTCAAGACCATAATACCACTATATCAGATCCTTATTGGTATCACCCTACAGACCATACTAATAAGCCTAACGGTAGAATGTTATTCTTGTGGCCAAAAGATGAAGCAAATGAAATTATATATAAACGAGAAATATCAGTAGTTCCTAATCAAGACTTAGATTATTCTATTTGGATAATGAACTATGTAAAGAGTTCTTACGCTTCTCCTACAACTGATCCTCAAATACAACTTTTGTTTTATAAAACAGAAGCAGACGTAATAGCTAATAACTATATTCTTGTAAATGGAGGAGCACCAGAAACTAAGACTGTTGGAAGAGCTATTTCAGCTTCAGATTGGAAACAACTGAAAGGTAAATTAACAGCAGCTAATGTAGGTAATGCAAATAAGTTGATATTGGTAGTTAAGAGTCATACTAATATTGTTCCAGGTAACGACTTTGCCTTAGACGATATCATCATCACTCAATCATTGGGAGCTTGTACTACCTCAGTAACCACTACCCTTACTAAGGGTGATGTAGCTACGCCAACACTTACCTTGCCATCTAATTTAAATGTAGTGTGCAGTGCTTCTACAGCCTCAGCTACTATTCAATCTTGGCTAGCCTCAGCTACGGCTACAAGCACTTGCGGCACGGCAACAGTAACGCATAACTACAGCTATCCGTCTAACCTTTGCAATGCAGGCGGAGCGGTAACAGTAACCTTTAGCACTACCGATGCTTTTGGCAATGTAACAACTGCTACACGAGTGATAAGTTTGTCAATACGTGAGCTTACAGTTACGCCAACAGTGCTAACAGTTCCTAACGGTGCATTGGGCGGCACTACCAGCAGTGTGATTCCAGACATCACTTTAGCAGGCACACAAAGCCCAAGTGTCAATTCAGTAACGATAAGCTTTAGCGGTCTGCCAGCAGGAGTAACCACCGATACCCAAGGCCGTTTGGTGATAGCACCCAACACCCCAGCTACAGATACGACTATTAGCTATAGAGTTTGCGAGAAAGTGAACCCTAGCAACTGTCAGACAGCTAGCACCCGTTTGGTGATAGGCACCGGTTCCTTAACGGTAACCCCTACGCCAATGACCTTGCCTAATGGCAATGCAGGCGGCACTACTACACCAAGTGTTCTAACAGGAGTAGTGCTCAACGGACAACCCGTTACCGATACCACTTCAGTAACCCTTACTTGGAATACCTTGCCACCAGGAGCCACTGGCAATAACAATGGTACTGTAACGGTAGCCCCTAATAC
>CAUQNY010000048.1:0-16066 GCA_963519425.1 uncultured Capnocytophaga sp. | reverse complement strand
TTTCAGCGGTCTGCTGGTTGAGTTCAGTTTTCTTTACGCTGATGTTATGCTGCACCGCATAGTTAATACAATCTGTCAGCGACCACTGTTTAGATTGTGCCCATACCCCTAAAGGCAGGAAACACATAGATAGTATATAAAAATTCTTTTTCATAAGCGTTCTTCTTGACATTCGTCTGTTGTATTTTCTTGCTGCAAAAGTAGTGAGGGCGTTTGAGAGGATCAAAAAGAATCGACGAAAGGGCTATTTTCATCGATGAAAACGCAAAAAGGGCTGTTCAACATATTGCTGAACAGCCCTTTTTTTAAAGTTAAAAATCTAATTTATGCTTCAATAGGGATAATAGAAACATATGATTTGTCGTTCTTTTTCTTTTCGAATTTCACAATACCATCAACTTTGGCGTGTAAAGTATGGTCTTTGCCAATGTACACATTTTCACCAGCATTGTGCTGAGTGCCTCGTTGACGTACGATGATATTCCCAGCGATGGCAGCTTGACCACCGAAAATTTTCACGCCTAAGCGTTTAGAGTGTGATTCTCTACCGTTCTTTGAACTACCGACACCTTTCTTGTGAGCCATTTTCTTACATTTTTAAGTTTAACAATTAACCAATAATACCTTCAATTACAATTTGTGTAAGATACTGACGGTGTCCGTTCTTCACTTTGTAACCTTTACGTCTTTTCTTTTTGAAAACGAGAACTTTCTCTCCTTTCAAATGTTTCAAAACTTTTGCTTCAACAGAAGCTCCGTTTATAGCTGGGGCGCCTACGGTTACGGCTCCATTGTTGTCAATCAGAAGGACATTAGCGAAAGTTACTTTCTCTCCTTCTGCATTGGGCAAGCGGTGCACGTATACCTTTTGGTCTTTGCTTACTTTAAATTGTTGCCCGGCTATCTCTACTATTGCATACATAGCTTAACGTTTTTAAATTATGGTTTATAAATCGGGGGCAAAAGTACGAAATATTTTTCACCTGCCCAAATAAAAATGTAAAAAGTTTTTCGAATAACCTTTTGATAGATTAATAGCTGTGCTCATCAATGTTTACTTTGCCCCAGAAGACTTTGTAGGCAATGTAGGTGTAAATCAGTAGTAATGGTGCTCCTATGGCACTGATAGTAAGCATAATTTCCAAAGATTTTGGCGATGCAGCTGCATTGTACACAGTGATGCTGTTGCCCCCTTCTAATGTTGTTCTCAAGAAAGTAGGGTGTAGGTTAAGAGCTACAATCAGCATAAAGGACACTATGGTTAGAATGCTCATTAAAAAAGCCTTAGAGTAGACTTTCTGTTTCATAAAATAGGCGATGCCTACAATGAAAAGAAGTAATACAACAGGAATTACTTTCAAAGCTGTGCTATTTGCTACATTTTCAGCCAAATGTGGAGTAAATAGACTGTAAGCGGCTACAGCGGCAAACACTACTACAAAGCCTAAGAAAGCGTAGTTAATACGTTTCTCGATGCGGTGGTGCATATCGCCGTGTGTTTTGATGAGCAAATACAAGCCTCCGTGTACTACGAAAAGTAGCAATGTCATCACACCTGTTAGAAGTGCATAGGGAGTTAGGAAAGTAAAGAGGGCTCCGCCTGTGTATTCAAAGTCAGCATCTAGAGGAAGACCTTGTAGCACATTGCCTATCACTACCCCTAAAAGTACTGGAAGCACAATGCTGCACACGCTGTACACTACATCCCAAGTGTCGCGCCATTTCTGATTGTCTTCTTTGCCGCGTACCTCGATAGAAACTGCACGGAAGATAATGAATGTTAGAAATAGCATAAAGGGTGTGTTCATTGCTGAAAAAAGCGAAGCATACATCAGAGGGAAGCCAGCAAAAATACCTGCTCCACCTATTACTAACCACGCCTCGTTTCCGTCCCAAACGGGACCAATAGCGTTCAGTGCAACGCGGCGTTCTTCTTTCTTGTCAAAAAACAAGTGCCAAGCTCCTGCTCCGAAGTCGAAGCCGTCTAAAATAGCATAGCCTGTAATCAAAAATCCTATGATGATAAACCACCACGTAGGGTAGTCAATACCTAAAAATGTTCCCATTTCCATAATTGTAAAATATTAAGCAGTTTGTAATTGTGCTTGTTCTTCGTGTTCATCTATGCCGTGAACTATTTTCTTGTTCATCAAGTAGATGAATATGGCGAAGAGAATAATGTAAACAAGGGTGAATAAGATGATAGCAAACAAAATCTGATGAGATGATACTGATTTTGAAAGAGCATCGCTGGTGCGCAAAAGTTTGTACACGATCCAAGGTTGGCGTCCCATTTCGGCAGCGAACCAACCTGCTTGGTTACCTATTTGAGGCAAGAAAACACTCCACACAAATACGTGTAATAGCCAACGTTTTTCGTACAATTTGCCTTTCCACAACAAGAATGCAGCATATAGAGTAAGAGCTATCAAGAACATACCAATAGCTACCATTATGTGATAAAACTGGAATACAGCATTCACTTGAGTAGGACGGTCTTCTTTTGCGTATTGGTCGAGCCCTATCACAGGGGTATCGCCATCAAAATGCACCATATAGGAAAGGCCTTTAGGGATACTCACCCCGTGGGTTACCTCATTTTTTTGGTCAACCCAACCTAAGATATAGGCATCGCCTACACCGGTTTTGAAATGTCCTTCCATAGCGGCCAATTTTTCAGGCTGGTTTTGAGCAACCCCGTCGGCTGAACTATGTCCTGAAGCCAACTGTAGGAGGCAGATAGCAGTACCGATGATGAGGGTTACTTTGAAGGCTTTTTTAGAGATTTCTACGTGGCGACCTTTGAGTAAATACCAAGCGTGAACACTCAGTACTAAGAAGATACCGGCCAAGAAAGCTCCTTGCCACACGTGCCATACGCGGTCTACAGTAGAGGGGTTGAATACCATAGCCCAGAAGTCGGTAATTACCGCTTTGGCTTGCATTCCTTCTCCTGAAACAACATAACCAGCAGGGGTTTGTTGCCAGCTGTTGGCTACTACGATCCAAATAGCAGAGCACATTGAGCCCAACCACACCCCAAGAGTAGCTAAAAAGTGCCATAGGGGTTTAATCTTGTTCCAACCGAAAAGTACAATACCGAGGCAAGTACTTTCTAAGGCAAAGGCAAAAACGCCTTCGGCAGCAAGGGCGCTACCAAAGATGTCGCCTACATAGCGCGAGTAGGTAGACCAGTTGGTACCAAACTCAAATTCCATTACAATACCTGTCGCTACACCTATCCCAAAGGTAAGGGAGAAGATGCGCGTCCAGAACTTAGCCAAGGTGTCGTACTCTTTTTTTCCAGTACGCAAGTAAATACCTTTAAAGGCGACCATTAGAAGTCCCAATCCTATGCTGAGAGGAGGGTAAATGTAATGGAAAGCAATAGTCAGTGCAAACTGAATACGTGCTAAAATTTCTGTTTCCATACGAGAGTATTTAAAATTAGTGAATATTTAACCGGACAAAAATACAATAGTTTATAAAAACAGCCAAAACAATAGTTAAGATTCTGTTAAATTTATATTCGTTCTAAATAGCGAGGTTAGGAAAGTATAACTCTTTGAAAATCCCGATTTAAAACTCTCTTAAATATCTGTAGAACACAGTTGCTATTAGGGAATGTTCTTTTTTCGTCTTGCAATAGTTTGAGCAAGTAGTCTCATTGGTTATTCGTTTTAAGTATTAGGATTGAAGGAGTTCTCGTAAAGTTTCATTGTTTGTGGTGCTATCTTCTCTGCTTATATGGCATAGCAGTAGGTTAATGTGCGATTGAGTAGAGGGATTGTTTTTTGCTGTTTTTGGTTCATTTTATAGAAATGTGGTGCAGACTGAAAGTGTACTTCGTCTTCACTACGCATTCACTATGTCTATTCTGTAGCTTCGGTATGCTCTTCACAGAAAAATTTTCTTTAGGTTTCAGTATTTGGAGTATTGGCGATACGGGCGGGTAGTGGAATGGGCGGCTAAGTCTCTTTTAAAACTTTTTTTGCAAATTGAAAAAAAAAACGTAACTTTGCAACCTTGATTTTGATTACAACGATTATGGCAGAAGAAACATATAACGAACAGAATAATCCAGCGGGCTATTCAGCCGATAATATCCAGTCTCTTGAAGGAATGGAACACGTGCGTATGCGCCCTTCTATGTACATAGGGGATGTAGGCATACGCGGATTGCACCATCTTGTGTATGAGGTGCTTGACAATTCAATTGACGAGGCTCTTGCAGGCTATTGTGATACTATCAACGTCATTATCAATCAGGACAACTCTATTACTGTAGAGGACAACGGTCGCGGTATCCCTGTAGATATTCACAAAAAAGAAGGCGTATCTGCTCTTCAAGTCGTAATGACTAAGATTGGGGCAGGAGGGAAGTTTGACAAGGGTTCCTATAAGGTATCGGGCGGTCTGCACGGTGTGGGGGTTTCTTGCGTGAATGCACTTTCTGACCACCTTACTGCTATTGTGTACCGCGATGGCAAAATATGGCAACAAGAGTACGAGCGCGGCGTGCCTATCTATCCTGTAAAACAGGTGGGCGACAGCGATAAGCGCGGTACTAAAGTTACTTTTCACCCCGATGAGCTTATTTTTGAACAAGGTATCGACTATAAATATGATATTTTGGCGGCTCGTATACGCGAATTGGCCTATTTGAATAGGGGAATTACTATTACCATTACTGATTTGCGCGAAAAGGATGAGAAAGGGAACTACAAAAGCGAAAAATTCTTTTCGGAAAAAGGTCTTACTGAATTTATTAAGTACCTCGACGGCAACCGAGTGCCTATCATCAGCACTATCATTGCAATGGAAGGCGAACGCAACGGCATACCTGTAGAGGTAGCTATGACTTATAACGATACTTATACTGAGAACCTCCATTCGTATGTGAATAACATCAATACTACTGAAGGAGGTACTCACCTACAGGGCTTCCGTATGGGGCTTACTCGTACCTTGAAAAACTACGCGGACAAGTCGGGCTTATTGGAAAAAATGAGCAAGGACAAGAAAAATCCTGTAGAAATAGAGGGCGACGACTTTAGGGCTGGACTTACGGCTATCATCTCGGTGAAGGTAGCAGAACCTCAGTTTGAAGGTCAGACAAAGACTAAATTGGGCAACCGTGAAGTTACTTCGGCTGTATCGCAAGCGGTGGCTGCAATGCTTGAAGATTTCTTGGAAGAACACCCTAATGAGGCAAAAACTATTGTTGAAAAGGTAATTTTGGAAGCTCAAGCGCGCCAAGCTGCCCGCAAAGCTCGCGAAATGGTGCAGCGCAAAAGCGTAATGAGCGGTGGTGGATTGCCAGGGAAATTGGCGGACTGCTCGGAAGAAGACCCTGTTAAGTGTGAGCTTTTCCTTGTGGAGGGGGATTCGGCAGGTGGTACTGCTAAACAAGGACGCAACAAGGATATTCAGGCTATTTTGCCTCTGAAAGGTAAAATCCTAAATGTAGAGAAGGCGATGCAGCACAAGGTTTTTGAAAGTGAAGAAATCAAGAATATCTATACAGCCCTTGGGGTAACGGTAGGTACTGAGGAGGATGCTAAAGCCTTAAACCTAAGCAAGCTGCGCTATCACAAAGTTATCATCATGTGTGATGCTGATGTGGATGGGTCGCACATTACTACCCTCATACTCACTTTCTTCTTCCGCTATATGCGCGAACTTATCGAGAAAGAACACGTATACATTGCTACTCCTCCTCTGTATTTGGTGAAAAGCAAGACGAGCAAACGCCAAGAATATGCGTGGAGCGACAA
The DNA here is from genome assembly GCA_963519425.1 of uncultured Capnocytophaga sp. Classification (GTDB taxonomy): domain Bacteria; phylum Bacteroidota; class Bacteroidia; order Flavobacteriales; family Flavobacteriaceae; genus Capnocytophaga. Next base: position 10,289 of record CAUQNY010000048.1, on the reverse strand, counting down.
GCAACGCGATGCCTTATCGGCGGAGATGGGCAATGTGAGTATTCAGCGTTATAAAGGTTTGGGGGAAATGAATGACCACCAGCTGTGGGATACTACTATGGATCCTGCTCACCGCACTTTGCGCAAAGTAACTATTGACAACGCAAGTGAGGCTGACCATGTATTCTCAATGCTAATGGGTGATGAGGTACCTCCACGCCGTGAGTTTATTGAGAAGAATGCTAAATATGCTAAGATTGATGCGTAGGTGATTTCAGGAAGCAGGATAGAGACTTGTAGTCATATTGAACTTTGCATTATTTGATTTTATAAAACAAAAAAGCAAGCTACACAATAGTAGCTTGCTTTTTTGTTTTATTGGGCTTCAAATAATTAGCTTCTAATTTTTGAGGCTAACCATTCGCCTGTGTGTTCATCTATTTGAGAGAGCTCTTCTTCAATTACTCTGGCTTCTTTGCCATCTTCGCTCCAAAGTCCTCCTTTGAAATGTAGCTTGCCTCCTTTTAGTTGGGCAAAAGCTCCGATGGGGGCGGTGCAACCTCCTTCTAAGGCTCGGAGGAAATCGCGTTCTAATTGGGTGGCAATATAGGTGTAAGCATCGTGAAGATGTACAAGTGTTTCTTGTACTGCGACATTATCTTCTCGCACTGTTACCATAATGGCTCCTTGTGCGGGAGCGGGGAGCATCCAGTCTAATATGAGGTGATTTTGGGGTAATTTATCAATGCGCTCTAAGCCTGCGGAAGCAAAGATAGCTCCGTTCCAAGGATTGTCGGATAGTTTTTGGAGGCGTGTATTTACGTTTCCACGTAGGTTTTCTATTTTGTGATGAGGGTAGCGGTGTAGCCATTGGGCTTTTCGGCGCAAGCTGCTGGTAGCAATAGTAGCTACCTCGTCCTCTAAGAATGATAGGTTGCCTTTGTAGACTAATACATCGTGTGGAGTGCCGCGCTTTAGGACAGCTCCTACAGCAAGCCCTTCGGGGAGAAGGGTAGGTACATCTTTCATACTATGTACAGCAAGGTCTATTTCTCCTTTTAGCAGGGCAATGTCTAGGGTTTTGGTAAAAATTCCTGTTACGCCCATTTCGTACAAAGGCTTGTTCAGCTCAATGTCTCCTTCGGATTTGGTTCCTACAATTTCAGTAGGGTATCCAAGAGCCTCTAACTGGTGTTGTACTGTTTTGGCTTGCCATAGGGCAAGTTCGCTATCTCGTGTGCCTATGCGTATTGTTTTCATATATTTCTTTCTTTTCGGCAAAGGTAAGCATTATTAGCCAACTTGCAAATTTTGATGACTTACAAATTTGCTAATTTGTAAAATGATTTGTACCTTTGCCCAAAACAAGATGTTATTTTATGCTGAAATTACATATTACCAACGAAACAAATCGGCTGCAAGCAGTGATTTTAGGAACGGCATTTAGCAATGGGCCTACCCCTACATTGGAAGAAGCTTACGACCCTAAATCGGCAGAACACATCAAAGCGGGCACTTACCCTATAGAAAAGGATATGGTGGCCGAGATGGACGCTTTTAAAGCAGTACTCCAAAAATATGGTGTAACGGTTTATCGCCCTGAAATCATAGCGGACTGCAATCAGATTTTTACTCGGGACATAGGCTTTGTTATTGAAGATACTTTCATTAAAGCTAATATCTTGCCTGACCGTCAAGCAGAGTTTCAAGCTATTGAGTACATCGTACACCAGATGAACCCTGAAAAAGTAATCACTCCTCCTGCCGAAGTGCATATCGAGGGTGGTGATGTGATGCCTTGGGGCGACCATATTTTCATTGGAACTTATAAAGGTGATGATTATAAAGAGCAGGTTACGGCGCGCACTAATATGGCGGGGGTAACTTTCATTCAGAAGTTGTTCCCTTATAAAAAGGTGAAAGAATTTGATTTGGTGAAGTCTAAGACTGAAGCTCGCGACAACGCGCTACACTTGGACTGCTGTTTTCAGCCTGTGGGCAAGGACAAAGGTATTATCTATAAAGGGGGATTCCGCTCTGAAGCTGACTATCAGTACTTGGTAGACCTCTTTGGCAAGGAGAACCTCTTCCACATAGAGCGAGAAGAAATGTATAATATGTGCAGCAATGTCTTTTCTATCAGTCCAAATGTAGTAGTCTCAGAGAAGAATTTTACACGTCTGAATGAATGGTTGCGCACGCAGGGTTTTACGGTAGAAGAAATCCCGTATGCTGAGATTGCCAAGCAAGAAGGACTCTTGCGCTGCTCTACCTTGCCTCTTCTTCGAGATAACTAATTGCTGTATTAGCAGATCATTGGATTGGTTAGTTATTTAGATTCTTTACATATTTCATAGTTTTGTAATAAAAGTTCGTCGTATCTTATGTTGTTTACGACGAACTTCTTAATTTTGCCCTTGTAAACCAGCTAGAGGTTCAATCACTAAATCTATGTTACAACCTACTAAAAACAAGAGTTTCTACTGTGTGGGGCTCAGCTACCAAAAAGCTGATGCTACGATGCGTGGAATGTTTAGCCTGACGCCAGAAGACAAAGACTTATTGCTCACTCAAGCCAAAAAAGAAGGCTTTGAGGAGCTTTTGCTGATTGCTACTTGCAACCGGACAGAGCTCTATGGCTATGCAGAACACCCTTTCCAGTTGATACACCTTCTTTGTGAGTATTCCAAAGGGTCGGTAGATGATTTTCAGAAAGTAGGATATGTAATCAAAAGCAAGGAGGCGGTACAGCACCTTTTTCAGGTAGGTACGGGCTTGGATAGCCAGATATTAGGTGATTTTGAAATTATCGGACAGATGAAACAAGCCTTTGCTCTTTCTCGCGGAAAAGGGCTTGCAAACGCTTTTTTAGAGCGCTTAATGAATAGTGTGATTAATGCTAGCAAGCGCATAAAGAATGAGACGGCTCTCTCTTCGGGAGCGGCATCGGTATCGTTTACAGCAGTGCAATACATTATGCAGAATGTGCCCGATGTATCTCAGAAGAGTATTTTGCTCTTTGGGGTAGGAAAGATAGGGCGTAATACCTGTGAGAATCTTATCAAACACACCCAGAATGAACATATTACACTCATCAATCGCACACGTGAGAAGGCTGAACAGGTAGCGGGGAAATTTAATGTAGTAGTGAAAGACTTTGCTGATTTGCAAACTGAAATATCTCAAACTGATGTGCTAATAGTGTCTACAGGAGCAGCTATGCCCACTGTACACAAGCACTTTATCAATCCAGAGAGACCTATTCTCATCTTAGACCTTTCTATTCCTAAAAATGTAGATGAGCAGGTGAAAGAGCTTTCTAATGTAACCCTTCTGCATATGGACGAGCTTTCTAAGCGCAAAGACGAGGCTCTGGAACGCCGCAAAGAGGCTATTCCGCACGCTTTGCAAATCATAGAGGAGGTGAAAAACGAGTTCTACCAATGGTTAGACAATCGCAAATTTGCTCCTACTATCAAAGCGTTAAAAGCAAAATTGGAGGGACTAAAAGAGGCTGAATTGGACTATCAACGCAAGAAAATAACTGATTTTAATGAACAACAGGCCGAGGTAGTGGCCAATCGTATCATTCAGAAGATAACTACCCATTTTGTGAACCATTTAAAAGATACCTCGTCTTTAGACGAAAGTATTGACTGGTTGCAACAAGTATTTCAGTTGGAGGAAGTGTAGAAAAAGATAGCAATATTTGAGATAATAGCGTAGAAAGAAAAGAGGCTGACCTATTAGGTAAGCCTCTTTTCGTTTTTAGAATACCGACTCGGTATCGGTATTTTCAATAAGTTTTAAGAGATTCAGATATTTAGAGGTTTTAAGGTACTTAGCATCGTTGTAGTAGGCAAAAATCATTGTTTTCTCCTTGATAGTGTTAATTACCTGTTTGTAGATGTTCTCAGGTAGAACAGGACATCCTAAACTCCTTCCCATACGGCCATTGCGAGCGATGTAGTTCTCATTGGCATAGTCTGCTGTGTGGATTACTACTGAGCGTTTGGCTAGATTGCTGTTGTACCCTTTTTCATCGCCGTGGAGCATTAGGCTGTAGCCATTACTGCCGTTGTAGGTATCTCCTGTAATGTAAAAACCAATGCTACTCTTGTTAGATTCAACAACATCTGAGAAAGATGTAGGAATGCGTTCACCACTTTTCTTGCCGTGTGCTACGTAGGTGTAGTAGAGGATTTTCATCTTTTCCAAGTCGATAGTGTAGAAGCGTTTAGTGTTGCAGTCCTTGGTGAAGTCAATAATGGAAAAGAGATCTTTATCGTTTAGTTTGCGTTGTTTTCGCATAGATTGGTAGCCTATGTAGGCATATCTGAAGGCTGTGAAACTCAAGTTGTACTGTGCGGCATTCAGTTCGTTGTACAAGTCTTTGATGTTTAGCTCAGCTTTTTTGAGAGCTAACTGGCGTTCTTTGGTTAGCTTTTGGGCATTGGCAAAGTAGAGAAAAGAGCTCAATGCCAAAAGAAGCACTAAAAAGAGATACCTTTTGTTCATAGTGTTGTTTGCGATACTTTAATTGTTAGGTTATACTAAGAAATTCATTGCTGGTGCAAAAGTAGTGTATTTATACCACACATTGTGTGTTTCTTAAAACTTTAACATTAATTTAACGTATCAAGGCAGTTGGTTCAGTATTTCGCTACTTCTGTCTTTCCCTAAACTGATGAACCACCCTATCATAAACGACCGTTTGTAAGGCAAACTCACTGGTTGTCGATAGGTGCCATCGTGCGAATAGCGATAGCTGAAAATAGGGGTCTCTCCTAAAAGATTGTTAACAGAGAAAACCACTGTGCTGAACATCTTAGCACTTTTCCGCAAAAAAGCTATGTTAAAGTTTACATTTTGGTAAGCAGGGGTTATGTCCGACAAGAACCTCGGGTTATTAGGATTCTCGTAAGGGCGACCACTACTTACCGAGTAAGAACCTCCTACAAAAAGCCCTAACTGCTCAAAAAAGTATTTAGCTACCACGTGAGCCGTATGGGGCATAGCAAAAGTAGGTTGTGCTTGAGTAGGGTAGTGTAGATATTTGCGCTGAGTGTTTAAGTAGCTGTAAGAAAGCCAGTATTCCAGTCCGTGAAAGGTTTTAGCATCGCGCCAAAAAATGTCTATTCCCGTAGCGTACCCATCACCTGAGCTATTGGGCTGTGTAGGGTGCGAATAGGCCAATAGGTGGCGGTAGTTTTTGTAATAGCCTTCTATGCGGAACACTTGGCGTTCGTTTGTATATTGGAAGTTAGTAATGTAGTGCGTTGCTTTGCCAAATACCAATCCAGAGTATTGGTTGAGATACTGTTCTGAGGGGCGCTGACTGTATTCGCCTGCCGACAGACTAACTTGGTGGTGTTTACCAGTCCGAATTCCCACCGATAGGCGCGGTAGTAGTACCGCTTTGTCCAAACGCTGGTCGTATTCAGTACGCACTCCACCTTGCAAGAGCAAGAAGCGGTGCAAAGCGTAGGTAGCATTCCCCCAAAGAGCGGTCGAGTAGTTGTGGCCATAGGTGCCTTGGTAGGCAAGAGCTTCCACTCCCAATTCGCTGTGCAGCTTTTCAGTAGCATTGCCCATTGCCGAGAGGCGAAACTGGTGTTGGGTAGCCTGAGTCTTTTGGTAGTGCAGCCAATCGGTTATCTTGTCGCGGTTAAAGTTAAAACCATAGCCTGAGTACAGCTGCCAATTCTTGCCTAACTCGCGTGTGTAGGTAAGTATAGACACACTGTTGACATTGTTAGATTCATAAGGGTGTTTGGCTCCTTTTTCTTCTACATTGGGCTGATTGATAGCCTGTTTCATAGCATTACCATAACCATACCATTTCAGCATCCCTTTAGCAGTTGTCTGTCTGAATGTACCTGTCAAGATAACACTTTCCGCAGGTTTGAGCCATTCTACTTCTTGTTTTACTAATTGGTAGTAAGGGCGAAAATTGAAATATCCTACATCAAACCCTGCCGAGCGCCTTTCGTCTTGACTCAGAAAGTCGTGTCCTACTTGCCAACCATAGGGTAGCAAAGCGATGACAGTAGAGGGTTTGTTTGGGTGGTCGTTAGTCTCTAACGAGAGAACCGATGAAAGTGCATTGCCGTACTGAGGGGCATAACCTCCTGTGTTAAAAATGATACCCTTGAAAATATGAGGAGAGAACCTATTGCGCTGCGCTACATCGGGAACCCCTGCATAAAACGGATTTAGGACATCCAATCCGTCAATGGTTACTTTGCTCTCTTCACCACTTCCCCCTCTAACAAAAAGGAGGCCGCTTTCACCCACCTGTTGGGCTCCTGGCAGGGTAGCTAAGGTGCTGATGATATCCCCGCCTGTACCAGGGGTAGTGTCTACATCCATTGTGTTGAGCACTACGGCACGCTTCCTATCGCCTATACCAAAAGAAGCTCCTGTCAGCACTACCTCATCTAAGGTAGCTTCTTTTTCAGTCATCTGCAGCTGCAAATCGGGCATTGCAGGGTGTAGCGTGAGGGACAGCGTAGCATCGTTCATCGCAAGGTGCTTGCATACCAATAGCACCTCTCCTTTCTGATGACTTACAAACTCAAAAAAACCTTTTTCGTCAGTACTTGTACCCTCGAAAGTCCCTTGTAGAAATACATTCACTCCCATAATAGGAGTTTGGTGTTCATCTACCACTTTTCCGCGTAGGCTAATTTGGCCGTAACTTATAGAAACAAATACGAAGGCAAAGATAATAAAAAAAGTTTTCATTTTGCAAGAAATACGTCAAAATTAATTTTTCAACTTCAGCTTTTTAGGGAACCACTGTTGCCATTTGCGCTCTAAAAACAAAACTAATCTGTTTGTCAGAGGGAAATTGAACACCTCTTTGTCGGTCGTTACGCGAGTCGTGAGGTAGACTCCTAACGGCAAGAGGATAATAGCCGGAATCCAAGGGGCTAAGGCTGGGTTGATAGTGTTGTTTTCAGCTACGTTTTTCACGAACATTCCTATGAAATAATAGGCTAAGAAGAGTATCATAGCCACTACCAAAGGCATTCCCATTCCCCCTTTGTGAATAAAGGCTCCTAAGGGGGCTGCCACAAAAAATAACACAAAGCAAGCTACTGTTAGGGCAAATTTATCACTGAGGTTCAAAATGTGTAGGTTCATCAGCTTGTAGCGGTACTCTACATCACTTTGGCGGAATTCTACATTGTCCAACTGTATTTGGTTCTGGTTGATAGCAGATTCCAAAGCCGATGTTTGTTGGTAAGGGCGGAGCATTGCCAATAGTTGCGCTACCGAATTAATTTGGGTAGTAGCTGTTTGGGTAGCTTTTTGAGACACATCTCCCGTAGGAGGAGGGGGAGGAGTGAGCAAAAGACCAGTGCGGCGGAACATATTGCTCCCATAGTCGCTGATATTTTGTTTAAAATCAGTGCGCAACGAGTCAATAGCGTAATCCAACTGGGCTACATTCATCATTCGGTAGGTCGTAGCATCGCTTTTCTCGTTGAAATCTACATTGTTCAGGTGAGAAAGGTCTATGTTGATGATGTATTTCTTAAAATGAACCTTTGCAAAAGGCATCCTCTGTTGTGCTTCGTAGGAGTTAGTTTTGATGTCCTCGTAGTAAGTGCCATCTTGAAGAATAAGTTGCAAGAAGTTGCTGTTTGCTTTAGAGCTCTTTAGCTCGCCTCGTTTAGCATTGATAACAGTGCGGTTTACGCGGTCTGGCGCTTTTTTGTGTATGATTACTTGCTCCAAAAATTGGTCATTATCGCCCCTCTTTTTGTGCACTTTGATACTGATATCCTCTCCTATGTTGCAGAAAACACCTTCAGAGATAGCCATCGCTGGTTTAACTTTGGCAATGTTAGTGCGAAGAGTGTAAACTTCTCGGTAGGCCACGGGGATAACATTGTTAGCCAAGAAAAAAGTACCGATGCTCAACAGAGCCATCAGTACAATTAGAGGGCGCATCACACGTAGTAGAGAGATGCCCGATGCTTTCATAGCTGCAAACTCGTAGTTTTCCGCAAAAGCACCAAAAGTCATAATAGAAGCAATCACCACAGCCAGTGGCATAATAATAGGGATAAGCTGTGGAATGAAGAATATCAGAAACTTACCTATAATCCACAATTCGAGCCCTCTTCCTGCTAGCTCATCGATGTACGTAAAAATAGTGTGAAATACAAAGATGAGAATTAACACGGAGAGAGCTCCTAAAAAGTTGGTCAAAAACTGGGTGAGAATGTATCGGTCTAATATTTTCATAACTCACTAATGGTGTAACCGTCCTTTTTATACTTATCGCGGTCAAATTTAAAGACGTTGTCAGAAAGTGGCTGGTTCGTTTTAAACGTATTCACGGTGATAGTAGTGCGAGTGCCGTTTTTCCCAATTTCTATTAGGTTGTAGATGTGTTTCGTTTGTACATCAATCCCTAACAGAATTTGTTTCACCTCAGAGTTCGCTTTTTGTGGCTTGAGCTCTATGTACTGTATCTTGCGCCCGCGCACGTTTTGCTGGATGTCCCATTTGTATTTATAGCCTTTCTTGTAAAAAGTAAGCATCCGCGAAGGGGTAACAGCAGTTTCTTCATTAGCGTTTTTCTCAATAGTAACCTCTTCGTTCTCAGGTACTATAGTGTAAGTTTTGTTACCGTCATACATTCGGGTAGCCCCTAAGTAGTTTAGCAGATACTTGTCTTTGGCAATAGTAACATTGCCTTTAGTTTCTTGGTTGATGTTTTCTGCAATATTGTCCAGATTGTACTTAAAATCAATGTAAATATTGTTGTAAGCGGACATTTTACTATTTACTTCGTCTAAGAGTTTTTTAGCTTTATCAGCTTGAGCATTGGCTGAAAAAGCAGTAGCCAATACAGCGATAAGCAAAAGGATTCTTTTCATTTTTCGTTACAGTTTTTGTGTTCTTGTTATGGTGTAGCAATTATCGTTCCAACTTTGTGTCTTCAAAGCTGAAGCCGTTTAGCAAGTCTTGTATTTTCATTCGTTTCTTGGCCGGTAGCTGAAGTTCCAATAAGTGCAGATAACCATCGGCAACAGCAATGCTAAGTGTCTTTTTGCCTACAATCAGCTGCCCGATAGGAAGATTGTGGAGCATTGGCTCAAACTGAGCGTCATAAACCTTTACAGGGAGCGCTTCCCCTTTGTGTATAAAAGTTGTCCAAGCAGTAGGGTAGGGACTCATTCCCCGCACAAGTCGCTCAATAGCCACCCCGCTTGCCTCCCAGTTAATTTTGCAAGTGTCTTTGTAAATTTTAGGAGCTTCTGCAAACGAAAGTTCTTTGTCCTGTGGGTGGGGCTGGCACGTACCTGCTCCTATGCGATCTATTGTTTGCAATACCAGTTCAGCACCTTGCACCATCAGTTTATCGTGCAGAGAACCCGCTGTTTCCTGAGGTTCAATAGCGGTGATAGCTTGTGCTATGATAGCCCCTGTGTCTATTTTCTCATCAATAAAAAAAGTAGTAACCCCTGTTTCTTTTTCCCCATTGATAATAGCCCAGTTGATGGGAGCAGCCCCCCGATAGTTGGGTAGTAACGACGCGTGAAGGTTGAAAGTGCCGTATTTGGGCAAACGCCATACCACTTCGGGAAGCATACGGAAAGCCACTACCACTTGCACATCTGGTTCTAGAGCTTTAAGTTCAGCAAGGAAAGACTCATCTTTAAGTCTCAGAGGTTGTAGAACTTTGATACCTTTGCTTACAGCATAAGTTTTTACAGGCGAGGCAATAGTTTTCTGCCCTCGTCCTGCGGGCTTGTCAGCTACCGTTACCACGCCTACCACGTTGTATTGATTTTCTACTAAAGCTTTGAGGGAAGCCAACGCAAAGTCGGGAGTCCCCATAAAAACAATTCTCATTCTATTTTTTCTAAAAGGGAAAAGGGGAGAAACACCATATTTATATCCATCAAAAGCACTTAATGAGCATTGTATTTTAGTGCTAATTTTATCAAAAAACTCATAGATGATGGTGTTTTTTATAAATAAAAACAACTTTAAAATTGTAAAAGAAAATCTTTCGGGCAAAGGTACGTCTAATTTTTGAAGTAACAAAAAAAACAATACAAAACTTCCCGCCGCCCATTCCACCATCAAGTGCAATTTTTCAGATTACTTTCTGCCAAACTTTCTCTGAAGGAGAAGTGAAGACGAAGTGAAGACAAAGCGAAGACATAGCGAAGACAAAACGGACTCTCATAGCTCTTTCGCAATAACTACCCTACCCCTGATGTTTTTTCCACGGCATTCGCATTTAAGATAATAGGTTTATACTTTATTAATAAACCACAAAA